>JALHUO010000191.1 GCA_022866545.1 Dehalococcoidia bacterium
AAAATAACGCTTTCGCACGGACTGGTGGAAAGATATTGGGTGTACCGCTTACATAGCGTCAGACTGTGGTCGGAGGTTATCGGAACTATATGCCGAAGCAACGGCCTATTCTATTAAGCAACATTCTTCTTGTATAGTTTCGAGGCATCATCAAAGGTAAGGGACTTCGAGTAGCTGTCATCAAAATCCTAATCTTGAGTGGACTTTTTCTACGAGCCAACATCTTCGTGGCTAGACGTAGGTAGCACCCGCAATAGTGAATGTCAATTGCGGTGCAGTGCTTCCCTTTGCTCTATTTGTTCATGTCTTCCCTCTAAGGTTGGCTGATGGTATAATTCAATCAGGAGGGGTGAAGGTGAAGGGGCTGACTGTTTTAATCATCGTTGCAATCGTACCGGCAGGGTTAATTCTATTTGGCCTAACTGACCTTAACATTTCTATTGCTGACACGGCACTGTCAACGACAAAGCAAAGCGCAGTATGGGTAAGCCTGTAGGGAAGAGAGACTCCCGGGCAGACGTGAGGGCGAAAGACCAGAGGAAAATGAAAGCAATACTGAAGGGATACTTCGACTAGAGGAGGTAGCATGAAAGAGACACGGTTGGGGCAATAGGAAAATAACAAAAGTAACGAAATAGAGCCGAAAAGAGACAGTTACAAGGAGGTTTATTAATGTCAGCAGGTTGGATAGTGTTCTGGATAGTATTTGGAATAGTTGCGGTCATAGCGCTCGTTACCTCGATTAGAACTGTGAGACCTATAGCCAGAGGTTTGGTGGAGAGGTTTGGCAAGTACAGCAGGTTCGCCAATCCCGGACTGATTCTCCTCATACCATTCGGTATCGAGAAGCTGATTACAGTGAACATTACAGAGATGATGGTTGATGCAGGTGGACAGGAGATAATTACGAAGGATGCCCTCAACGCCAATGTAGACGCCCAGGTCTACTTCAAGGTCAAGACAGATGAGGAGAGCGTCAAAGCTTCCGAGTATAATGTCTACAGCTACAAAGTTCAGATTGTTGCCCTTGCCAGAACCACACTGAGAAACATTATAGGTACTATGAACCTGATGGAAGCGAACAGCGAGAGAGGTAAGATAAACAAGTCCCTCTACGAACAACTTACAAAAGAAACGGAAAGCTGGGGAATTGAAATAGTAAGAACTGAGTTGAAAGAGATTAACCCTCCCCACAGTGTTCAAGAGGCTATGAACAACGTAGTTGTAGCTAACAACAAAAAGATAGCGGCTATAGACTTTGCCACTGCTACCGAGACAGAGGCGGATGGTGTGAGAAGGGCTGCAATTAAGAAGGCAGATGGTGAGAGGCAGTCCAGGATTTTGGTAGCAGAGGGTGAGGCTCAGGCAATAAAGCTGGTGAATGAAGCAGCAGATGCCTATTTTAAGGGCAATGCTCAACTTCTCAAGCAGCTTCAGGTTGCCCAGGAAGCTCTAGTGAATAATTCCAAGATAGTTATTCCCACAGGGCAATCACTCATTAACGTAATAGGAGATTTAGCAGGAATAACAAAGAAAGGAGCATAGAGGAGGAACGTAACAGCACATGCCACGGGCGAGTTACTTATCCTTTTCTTAGCTGGCATGATCACTACAATAGCTGCTGCTATCTTTGGAATGACTTCTCACAAAGATGAGCCAGAGGACAGGGCTCGTGCAGTCCGAGAAGCTATAGTAGATCAATCTCCGCATACCTGAGTATCAAACCTTCAGATTTCGGGCCTGACTGGAATTTTCTACGAGCCAACATCTTCGTGGCTAGGTTAGCTAACACCGAAGTCCCCAGGGGACGCCCCCATGACCTGTGAACAACCAGCTTCCTCTTGTGAACAATCTAGCTTTGCCTTCCTGGCTGACACCTGGAAGGCAGGGGAATGAGCCGCCCCTTCCTTAACCTTCCCCTAGGGGGATTATGGTGGTAGAATTTGGACTATACAGGAGGCATGGGAAGCTTTTCTGGGACATACACAATAGAATAGGAGGATGCCAATGGAACAAAGAAAGAAAAGGGCACGTAGTACCGTAGACTGGGCAACGCTCAAAGGCAAGTTTTTCCATACATTTGATGAAGAGGGCTATGTTCAGTATCAAGGGCAAATTGTAGACTTAATTGAAGAGGACATAGCGATAGTCTTGTACTTTGACCGGCCTACTGGTAGTCCAACTTACCATAAAGCCGTGTGGGTGAGCGACATAATTGACGGAGGATGGGCACTTTACAATACCGCCACAGCTTGGCGAGAAGCTTATGGCATAGGCTTAGTGAAGTCAAGACCTAAAGAGAAGTAGTCAACAAACCATGTCTGGCTACGATATGTTCCAAGGCTAACTGGATTTTTTATAAGAGCCAACATCTTCGTGGCTAAGCCCAAGTAACGCCGCTGTGCCTAGGGGACACCCCACTTGCCTTGTGAACAACCGCTTTGCCTTGTGAACAATCTAGCTTTGAACACATGTTTAGTGGGCATCGCTATTGGGGCTGACCTGACGCTACAAAAGCCTCCTTCTGTTTACCAACTATGAGATTTGAGGTAAAATAGTTTCAGTTTTGCGGGAGTAACTCAGTGGTAGAGTTCCTGCCTTCCAAGCAGGGTGTCGCGGGTTCGAGTCCCGTCTCCCGCTCCATACAAATTCGGTTGCCATGAAGACCAAACCTTCTCATGGCTGAAAGAACGGGCTCGTAGCTCAGGGGCAGAGCGGCCGGCTCATAACCGGTTGGTCGCAGGTTCGAATCCTGCCGGGCCCACTTCGCAGTAAACCAGGTGAGAATCCTGTGTATCCCGTAGACTCTACACTCAACAGGCGTTCCTTTGCTCCTGTCTGCCATTGGTCCAGGGTATGTTGCGGGGGACAGGTTGATTTTCACTCAATTGCGTCTCCGCCGAAGTCCGGTATCGAAGGGTTATGGCGATAAAGAGATATCGGTAGGAAGAAAACATTGACAATAATCAGGGGCAGTGTATAATGTAAGATACATAGTATGCCGATGTATCGGGAACTGTTCGATGCCTGACAAAGCCATAAGCTATGAAGAGCTAACACCCGGCTACAAATTCCCTCCCGCCACCTATGAACTGAATGCCTCCTTCGTCTCCAAATATCTGAAAGCTGTAGACGCCGCTGGTGATGGATTTGTTCCGCCCCTGGCCATTACGGCCTGTGCCATAGCTGGTATGACAAAGTCTGTTCCCCTGCCACCTGGCACTATCGCTATACATGCTTCACAAGACTTAGAGTTCCTTAAACTGGTGCCTGTTGGCGCCACCATAGAATGTCAGATAGGCGTGGCACAGAAGATAGCCCGGGGCAAGATGAGTATGTTAATCCTGGACCTCGAGATTTCTGACAAGGGCAAAGAAAAGGTGCAATCTGGGAAGGCAACTATAGCATTGCCCGCTTAAGAAGAAAATGCTTGCAGAGATTCAAGAAGGGAAAGCCCTTAATCCTGTGGTAAAGCATATCACCCAGGAGAAGATCAACCTTTATGCCGAGGCATCGGGTGATTCTAATCCCATCCATATAGACGAGTCTTTTGCCGCCAAGACTCCTCTGGGTGGAACTATTGCTCATGGTATGCTTAGCTTGGCTTACGTATCGGAGATGATGACTTCAGCGTTTGGGAGAGGCTGGCTGTCCGGCGGTAAGCTTCGGGCAAAGTTCAAAGAGCCGGCACGTCCCGGAGACACCCTGACTATCAATGGTAAAGTTGATTGCATTGAACGGAAGGATGATGTATCATACGCAAATTGCACTTATGAGTGCCGTAACCAGAAGGGCGAAATGATAGTCGTGGGGGAGGCAATAGCCAAGCTTTCAAGTGCTGAGAAATAGAAATATGGCTAGAAATGGCAGAATAAGGGTGGCTGTGGATGCCATGGGTGGTGATTATGCTCCTGAGGAAGTAGTTAAGGGGGCGGTGCTTGCCGCTGAGAAGGATGATGTACAAATCTTCCTGGTGGGCCCTGCAACCATACTGGAAAAGGAATTAGCCAAATACAAACTCACCAACGGTTCATCCGTGCACGTTGTTGGAGCCAATGAATTTATAAAGGAGAATGAGTCGCCTGTTGACGTGATTCGTCGCAAGCCTAATTGCTCTGTGGCCGTAGCGGCAAAGATGGTGAAGTCGGGCGAAGCAGATGCATTATTCAGTGCTGGGTCCAGTGGAGCAGCGGCAATAAGCGCTATTCAATTTATCGGCATGT
>JALHUO010000192.1 GCA_022866545.1 Dehalococcoidia bacterium
AAGTAAAGCCCTTTTTATAGCAGTTTTTGCTAATCCTCATCCACACATCCTGCCTCTGATTCATGTGATACCACCCCTCAATCATGTTAGTGAACATATGAATCCGCCTCTCAATGATTGCTTCGGCATCCTTGTCCAGTTGTCCGCCGGCAACATCTATCAGGATGCCAATAGGATAGCTACCACCGCCTTTCACTTCATCGTAAGGTTTCAAATCACCTATGTCCGGGCCGATAATTTCTATTTTTTCATGCTCTATTTCATCAAGGCTTTTGACTGTTGCCAATTCAAACTTGTGTGCTGTTTTTGGCCCACCGAACTCGATGTAGAGGTCTTCTTTCCTTATTACCTCACCTTCGTATTGAGGTCCGATATCAACATGAAACCCGTCTGCCATTTCTTATACTCCTTTCTTTAGATTATCTATTAAGCTTTCCAAGAAAGCTTTCCATTGCTCATCTTTTCTGAAATTGGGAAGAGAATAGTTTGCATTGGGGAAGTAATACTTACACAGCGTCATGGTTTTCAGATGAGGGGCAAAATGTTTGAGCACAGATAGCCCCTGCTCTCCGAGATCACTCCTTATACCGAAGAAGAGCACCAAATCATGGTTGCCTTCCTTCTTCACCCCCCGCCAATTTGGATCCTTGAGGGCATTGATTATCTCCACAACATCATAGAAACTATCCGGCTTTACCCCCAGCTCCGCCATCTTCGCCCTAACGTGAGCCGTGGCGCAGGTGGGAATATTGGCAGCCTTGGCAATCTCGAGAGCATATTCTATGAGCAGCCTGCCATCAAGCGACGACTTCAGCAGAAGAGGGCCAAGGACGAGAAGCGGCCTTTTTGCTTTTTGGATCAGGCCAGCATATTCCTGGGCATCTTCTATCAGCCTTGCTGACTTTATGCCAGTTAAGACGTTTACCCTATGATATGGTATCACCGCACTCATTTTGTCCTCCTTCTAATGTATCACTGCGTCCACAGAAACCTTGCTGGGATAAGTCCCGATAAGAGTAGGAAGTCCCACAGGCTCCCTGGGTTTCCAGCCGATTCTCTGCAGATATTCCCGTACTTCTTTCTTATAAACAAGCGGAATATCAGGGTCCCTGCGCACAAAGAGTTGAATGTCCTCTGGAAGACCACCCCCCATGTACTTCTTGTGCAGCGAGACGTAATGGTTCAATTTTATCGCCCTTCCCTGAGGGGTGTCGTTCTTCCTTATGCACAACTTGGGAATCATCACCATGGCCTTCTCTTTAGTCTCACATACATAAGCCAGGTGCTCAGGGGAAGGTTCTCCGGTATCCACAATTTCCTTCTTCCGGGCATCCATGACCTTCCAATCGTCCTCTTCTTTTCTCGAGAGATACAATCTTCTATATTTGGAGGAATGAGGCCCAAGTATCACAGGGATGCCCAACCTGTTGCACCCTGTGCCGATAGAAGCAGCCTTCTGTGAGTATGCCCCCCAGGCTATTCCCACGGCACCCACGCGATTGAGGACATAATCAGCCATCACTTCGTAGTTTCCTCTCAAGGGCAGAGCGGCGAAGATATTGGCGATTTTTATTGCCGCTCCGGTGATATGGCTGTTGGCAACACAGGAGCCAACGTTCACTACCCCTCCAGCCTCAAAAGCAGGGGAATATTTCTCATATACAGTCTTGCCATCGGCATCCTTCCACATTCCAGCAACCATACTGGTGCACCCCGAAACAACCACGATGTACTTTCTCTTGGCAAATTCGTCCACCATCTCGGCAATGTCTCGAATGTCAGGAAAGTTGGAGCAACCTACCAGAGCAACCACTCCGGGAATTGTGCCCAGAGTTATAGGTGCCCCGACAGTCCGTATCTCCGTATCCATTATCGGACCACGCCCAGCCCTCACCTTCCACTTTTCCATGCTCGCTGCTACCTGCATTATCTTGAAGATGGGAATCTTGCGAGGACATTCTGCCTCGCACTTTCCACAGCCGACACAGAGATTGAATTGTTCCCTTATCAGCTCAAATTTGCCCTTGGCGACTTCAGCTATACCAGCGCCAATATTGAAAAGGTTAGGACATACCTGCTCACACATGCCACAGACATTACACTTTGTGGCCAGTTCCTTGGCCTCTCCCTCCGTCAGCCATTCCTTTCTCCTCTGCGGAGCAATTTCCATGGCAACTTTAGCCGCTACCTCGGCTGCCTTTCGAGGGTCAAGGATGGCAAAATGCTTCTTATCATCTACCATCTGCCTGACTATCTCTGCAGTATCCATCTCAGAGGCCTCTTCAAGTCCATACATAGCCTTGTCCAGGGTAGCTATGAGCGCTGACCCGGCTTTAGATGCCTCTATTGGCATATCGGTCCTGATGCATTGTTCATCGGTCATTATGACATCGGCGATGCCGCTTCTGATGAAGAAAAGCTGCCGGGAGAAAGGACCAACGACTTTGGCCCTATCAGAATACCTGCTTGTCTCCAGAGCAGTGCAACAGACGCCGCAGACTTCAACCTGGTCATAGAGGTTATTCTCTCGGAGGTAATCAATGACTACGGTAGAAGTAGCTGGATTATGCCCCACAAACAGGATTACCGGTTTGCTCTTGTCCACTGCCGCCCACCCCAAATCTATCAGGGGTGTATCCGCAACTGAAGTGGGGTAATTGAATCCCACTATCTGAGCAATATCCGCCACTTCCATGCCTACGTGGTCCAGCATTCCAGCATGAAGAGCTTTCGATTCATAATCCAAGTAGCTCCCTTCCTGCCCCATGTTAGTGGAATCCAGAAGATGGGTGATCTCCTTGAAGACATATTCTAGAGCTATTTGAAGGTCTCCCAGAGTCTCAGGCTTCAAGCCCACAACCGTCCTTATGTGCGGTGCTTCGATATTGATTGATCCGCCTAAATCTATCTTTTTATCCGGACCGTGCTTTTCAATCAGGAATTCCAGGATATGCCCGGCATGGGCGCTATGAGCGGAGCATCCCATCAAGCAAGCCAGAAGCACCCATCTTGCCTGCTGAGTAGCTATGTCGATACCGCAGGCCCCCCTCCTGGTCTCGGTCAGATCGCACTTACCATAGGTACAGAAGCAACATAAATCACAGAATGGCGCATAAAAAGGCGCGTATGTCTTCAATAATCTCATGTCCCAGTTTCTGAGGTCCGGAATCTCCGGCATCGGAGTGGGACCTACAGGCTCCCAGGGAATCTCCGCCTTTATCTTCTTTTGAATTTCTTCTAATTTCCGCGTTATTTCTTTTACTTCTGCCATTTTTACCTCGCTCCTATCGTTTCCTTTATTAATTTCAAGGTCTCGGGATGCCTCAATACAATAATATTTGCCCCAGCCAGTAAAAGCGATAGCGCTGTCATACCTTCCCAAAGCAATCCTTGTTTCTTGTTTTCCTTGGCTTGTTTTGTCTTCCAGCACTCTACACCAAGATTGGCAATAATCGGCATCATGGTCATGCTGTCCTTGGTGATAACTCCAATCTGTTTTACCCGCTCAATCAAAGAGAAACTATATTCCATGCCATAGCCCAGCGCAGAAGACAAGGGGTCGATCACGATCCTATCCGGAGGAAATATTTTACTGAGCTTGACATTCAACTCCTTAAGCAAATTGATGTCCAGAGGACTTTGAGCAATAGCCGTATGCCCATGGTCCAGAATTGCCCTGCCCACCGCTTCGTAATTTTCCTTAAGCACCGGGCCTATAAGGAGGTTCATGCCATCGCATACTTCAGCCACCTTGGAAAGAACCTCAACATCCTTCTTTTCGTCTCCCGAGCCATAAACGATCAAAGGCACATTTATGGCCTCGGCTACCTTTCTGGCCAATTCCGCTGCTTTGTCAGCAGGGCCATCCTTGACCGCCGGGTCAGTACTCATAAGAAAGAGTGAAACGGCATCCACACCAAAGCTCTGGCATTTCTTGGCCCAGCTCACCGGGTCGGAAATTACATCCCTAAATGGCTCGACTGCATGCTCTGGCCAATCCTCGGGCTTCATATCAAGGACTTCCAGAGCAAACTTCACCGGATTGGGATTTGAGCCCTGGTCAAAAAAATGAAGGGGAAGAGTATTCTCTCCCCCAATCTTTAGGCTCTTGTTTCCCTTTCCAATAGTTACTTCCCTAACCACCCCAGTATATGCTTCAACTGGCGCTTTATAGTCCATCGTTTACCCTCCTTAGCTTTCCAGCCAGGCATCAGAGTACAAGGTCTCTCCCATAAGAACCCTGGCTGTCTTGACATACTCAACTTGCTTTTGAGATAGGGCGGACAGGTCTATATCCTCCTTGTCCATGGTCTTATGAATAAGCTCAATGATCTTCGGTATCCCTCCCTTGATCAAGCTCATAAGCTCTTTATCCAAAGGGTCAGCAATGGCAGAATAAAGCCCATTCCTCCCTAGCATAACCAGATAAGTGCGGTTAAGAAGTGGTCTAAGCTGATCTGGCACACCATTGGATGTATTGGAAAGCCCCACCGTTGACTTAACACCGGGCAAAACATCTCCAAGTATCTTGATAAATTCTAGATTTAGCACAGTGAACCTCTGCCCCTCACCAGCGGTGCTGATGGGGAGGAGTATTGGGTCAACCCAAATATCTTCATTTGGAATTCCCAGCTCATTGGCATACTCAACCGTGCCCATAATACTATCTACTTTGGACTCAACATCCGGGGGCATCCCCTTATCCGTCATCACCGAAATCACTACATTGCAGTTATATTTCTTGGCTAAAGGAAGCATCTGCTCTTTGGAGGTAGTTTTCCCCGAAGCGGAGTTAAGCAAAGGTCTCTTCTGGCAGGCTTTTAAGCCTGCCTCCATAGCCACGGGATTCAGGGTATCTATGGATAATTGCAGATCGGTAGCACCCTGAACTGTGCTAACTAGCCATTGCATGGTCTCTTCGGTGTCCTTCTTCATGGGTCCGACATTCAAGTCAATGTAATCAGCTCCAGCTTCAGTTTGGGCTTTGGTTAGATCCTGGATTACTTTCGCATTTCTTTCCCTCATCGCCGTGGAAACTGCCTGAGCTATAACATGTATGTTCTCGCCAATAATGATCATATCGAGTACCTCCGATTTATTGGTTTGAGGGCCGAAATAAACCATCGAAATATAGCAGGGAGAAACCTATTTGTCAAACCCGTTGGCCGAGAGCATTCAGTAACCTCATTCTGACGAGTTCACATGAATCTGGACGACCAATAATCCCTGGAATTCTTTGCCTCGCTAGGCATAACAAGCAATGGAGTGAAGCCACATTTCGTTTGCATCTAGTCCCCAATTAACGTCAATTTCGGTGCTTTGTTATAATTTTGTGCGGACATTGGGAACGAGCCAACAGTCGTTTACAGCAAACCTAAATGACCAAAGATTACTATGCGATTCTAAGCGTACCTAGGGATGCCTCGGATGCAGAAATCAAGAAGGCCTACCGGAAGCTGGCCATGCAATATCATCCTGATCGCAATCCCGGCAAAGAGAAATGGGCCAATGAGAAATTCAAGGAGATTAACGAGGCTTACGCAGTCCTTGGCGACCCTCAGAAAAAGAAACAATATGACCAGTTTGGCACTGTTGGCAATATAGGCGACATCTTCGGTAGTCCTTTCACCGCGACCACCTTCGAGGAAATGATGAAGGATTTCGGCGGGGCTGGCTTGAGATTCGACTTCCTCGACGATATATTCGGCGATTTCCTGAAGGGTAGAGGTTCTTCTTCCTCCTTTAGAAGCTTCGGCGGCGGACCCGGGAGAGTGATATTTGAAGCTCGACCGGGGCAAGAAATCAATCTGGGTGAAATATTTGGCCAGGCTCGAAGACCCAGGAAAGCTCATTATGATTATGAGCTTACAATTAGCCAAAAAGAGGCTTCGCGTGGGGTTAAGAAGATATTGAAGAGAAAGGGGAAAAAATTGGAGGTAAAGATTCCCCCCGGGGTGACAACAGGCAAAGTGGTGATATTGAGAAATGCCCGCCAGATAAGCGATGGCTCGCCCGGCGACATTTTGATCAAAGTCATAGTCAGATGAGTCCGCACTTGCGCAGGGACAATGAAGAAGACAAGAGTAGACTTTCCCTCCGGTGAGCTATTGCTCGAAGGAATAGTGGTTATACCCGAAGGTGCTGGAGCTTTCCCCGCCGTAATAGTCTGCCATCCTCATCCCCTCTACGGCGGCAGTATGGATAACAATGTCGTCCATAGCCTCTGCAAGACACTGACAAAAGCCTCGTTTGTTTCATTCAAGTTCAACTTCCGCGGAGTGGGTGGGAGCCAAGGAGAGTTTGGGCAGGGAATAGGTGAGCAGGAAGACGTGGAAGCCGCCATTTCCTTTATAAGCACGGTGAAGGCAGTTGATTCTAATAGAATCGGGCTTGCTGGTTATTCAGCTGGGGCGGGCTTTGCCCTTCCCATTGGCTCTGGCGATGGTCGAATCAAGGCTGTAGCGGCAGTCTCGCCCCCGCTCAATGAGTTCAATTTTGACTTTCTCAAAAGCTCTCCTAAGCAAAAGTTCCTTATCTCAGGCAGCAGGGACAATTCCACAGCCGCCGAGGAGTTCCTTCAATTCTGCCAGAGTCTAGCCGAACCAAAACAGTGTGAAATCGTTGAAGGGGCAGACCATTTCTGGTGGGAATATGAATCCCGCCTGGCCGCCAAAGTGACTGCCTTCTTCACCAAAGTGCTATAGCCTGGGTCGGACTTCATGTAGCCTTCCCTCTCTCACAAAGCGGGTTTTGCACCCTACTTACATTAATGATAATATTGCGGGTTACTTCTGTGTGTTTACATTGAATAGCTTTTCTCCTGAACTATTAGAGATAGAGACCTTCGTGCCATGCCCTGGAACTTGACTTGGAAGCCGCGCCGGGTATTCTACGGCTGGTGGATTGTCGTTGCTTGTTTCTTCATCTCGCTATACACGGGCGGCGTCGTTTTTTACGGGTTCACTGCTTTCTTCGAACCCCTAGCGGACAAGTTTCATTGGAGCTATGCGCAAATCTCATTCGCCGCCTCCCTACGCGGGATGGAGGCTGGTCTTCTTGCCCCATTGGTTGGGATACTGGTTGACCGCTGGGGTTCCAGACGACTGTTAGTAAGCGGAACCATTATCTCCACCCTAGGATTGATACTTCTGAGTCGAACTGCCTCCCTGGCCATGTTCTACGGAGCCTTCCTGTTATTGGCTGTAGGCATGAGTATTTGCAGCAGCACGGTGCTCATGACGGCAGTTGCCAACTGGTTCAACAAGAAGATAGGCATAGCCACCGGGATTATGGTTTCCGGCTATGGGTTTAGTGGCTTGCTGGTTCCACTTATAGTTAGACTCATTGACACGTATGACTGGCAAAAAGCACTTACGATTCTTGCCGTAGGCATGCTGGCCCTCTGTCTGCCATTATCTCTTGTGGTCCGGCACAAGCCTGAACAATATGGCTATCAGCCAGACGGTGAAGTAGAAGGCAACCTGACGTCGGGCGACAATTCGGCTCCAGTAAAACCTGCCGAACTGAACATCGGAACGAGGCAAGCTCTAAAGAGCCGCACCTTCTGGCACATAGCTCTGTCACTACTGTGTCAGGCCGTGATAGTAAGCGCCGTGGTCACACATATAATGCCATATCTCACCAGCATCCACGTCACTAGGGCAAGCTCCAGCCTAATAGCTAGCGCCCTCTCGTTGGTAAGCATCAGTGGCCGCCTCGGTCTGGGGTGGCTTGGAGATAGATTTGACAAGAGGCGAGTAATAGCCAGCGCCTTTGCCATGATGTGCGGGGGCTTAGTCTGCCTTGGATTTGCTTCCTCTGAGGCCATATGGGCACTAACCCCCTTCCTAATCCTTTTTGGCATCGGTTATGGAGGCAACAATACATTGAGGGCCTCTGTGATAAGCGAATTCTTCGGGAGAGGCAATTTCGGAGCCATCCACGGCTTCGTCTTAGGCATAATAGCGTTGGGAAGCATAGTCGGCCCTCCTGTGGCCGGATGGGTATTCGACAACTGGGGGAGTTACCAGCCGATATGGCTTGTGTTTGCTGGCCTGGCTGTTGTCGCCATACTGGTGGCCATAACCACTCCCTCAGTTAGCAGCGCAGCTCAACCAGCTGATAAGACACAGCCCTAAGAAATAAAGTCCAGTATTTCTCTGAACGCTTTCTCCTGCATTCCCAAATATTCATCATACCCCTCTAGGTTAAGCTTTCCGGCCAGTACAATCCTACCAATAGGCCTGTCCAGAATGCTGGGTAAGATGTAGTTACTTGTAGAGTCCATTAACCTCAGTGCCCATAGTTCCCTCTCTGTAGGCGGCTCCATTATCTTCAGTTCCCCCGCCACCTTCAAATCCCAGGGGAAACTCTTCCTGACTTCTTCAATGTCCTTTTCATCTTGCCAGGGGAATACCTCGGCTAAATACAGCTCATGGGTCTCGGAGTCGAATCTAAAGACGCCCCTGTCGGTAGCTACAGCAGAAGGCCCTCCTCCCACCAGGTTCGCCTTCTTTCTGGCATCACGACTGCCGTCGAGAAAACCTAGCTCAGTCATGTAGTCAACTTTCTTCACCCATTGCCGGGGATTGAACTCCGCAGTGTAAACCACTCTCCCCGCAGACGATGCTATATCGCCTCCACCGCCACTGCCATTCATTTTCAATTGCTTCCCAGTTACATAGCTGACATTCACATTCCCATACTTATCCATCTGGGCAAATCCCAGATAGGCTACATCAATGAAGCCCGACTGCTGGTCTATGAACACCTCAGGAAGACTCTGATGGCACATAGCCATTGTGCCTGCCGAGTTATCGGCCGGGCTGATTAAGACAGCAACGCTGGGAAATCCAATATAGCCGGCCTCGGCCACCAGTATGACATTTGGCGTATGCACCAGTTTCGCTACGGCACCGGCCAGGTCGGAAATGCCGATGCCCACAAACACAACCTCTCGGTCCCTTATTTCCCTGGACCCGGCGCAACAGACAAGCTCGGGAGGTGTACATTTTCTCTTCATTATTTCAAGTTGCTCCGACCTGTATTTTTCCCTGGTAGTATACAAATGTCCCATTTTCATACTCCTTCAATGGTTTTCATCAGGGTTCTTCACGCGGGTATCCTGTTTAGCTTATGCTCCGATTTGGCCAGCCTATCCAACTTTTCCCAGCCCAACTTATCACAATACTCGAGGTGGTTTTTGCAGCCAAAGACCCATTCATCGAGCCATTTCAAAGCTCCGTCCCGACTCTGCCTCTGTAACAAGAGAGATATGAAGTTCATGCCGTCCACTGTGTAGCATCCAAAACAACCTGTGGGATGGCAATTATAAGGCAGATGGACAACGGCATCTGTACAATAGGCTGGTATTGTCGTGAGCCCCGGGTTTTCATATATTCTTTCCGTGGGGACAAGTTCCTCGGTAAGCAGAACTACATACTTGGCAGCCCTGGATTTCCAGTAATCAGTCCCCTTAAAACCCCATATCTGACCATTTCCCCTCCGGTCCGCTCGCTGAACTGATATGAAGGCAACATCTGGTTTGTAAGCCGGGATAAGGATGAGTGGCTTGTTCTCATAAGGGTCAGTTATCTCCTTGATTTCCTTATTGTATTTGGGGATATCGGAGCCAATTGAGGAACGGCAGGGCATGAAGGGGACATTGAATCCCCCGGCTACGAATCTCAATGCAACCTGAAAATTCGTCCAGTCTACTATCTTCAACGGAGGCACATCAGATTTAACCTTGTCTTTGGGCGTGGCCAGAACTCCACCTGCTTCAACCGGGCGTGGTAAACCTTCCTTAAGGCCGCGCTCCAGAGCGGGCGTGCCAGAAATACCACCTACCTGGCGTGTTATAGCATAGGCCGTGTCTATCCTGTCCAGCATTCCCAGCTCCACCAGCAAATCTATACCTTCAAAAGTTCCACTCTCATCTATAAGAGATAGGTTCTTCTTGCCCTGACGTGCTATCTCTCTCATGACGGACTCAGGCTGCCGCCACATAACAAAACCTCCCATGCAGAATGAATCACCATCATGTAGGAATGTTTCCACCGCTTCCTTCTCCGTCATCACCTTGTTCAACCTCTTCTTATAGTCTGTGTCCTTCGCCCTCTCTTCATAGTTTATTGTCCTCAACGCTTTTGCTGCCATCTTCATACTGCCTCCTGTTCTTTAATAACTGCCCAAAAACCCGATGTCTTTAGATGGTCATAAACCGGGATTCTCCACTTCCAGTCACGGCGTTCATTATCGCAGATGAAGAACATCCTCTAGGATACGCGCAGCGTCATAGACAAAGCTAGCACACTTCTTTTGAAAGACCCCGCTCTCTCTCGCTAACTTAAGTTCAGCAGAATCGCTTAAGTCATAGCCGATTAGTTGCCGACACTCAATAGAGCCATGAAGTGCTGTGAACTTATCAATGAACTTCTTCACCAACTTGTGAGTTTCTTGTCGAGATTTTTCATCGGCCACATCCGCCTGACCATGCTTCAATCCAATCACCATTACCGCCCCGGTCACAGCTCCGCAGGTCTTGCCCATGCGCCCTATTCCACCACCAAAACCGCAGGCAATCTTTAGCGCCAATTCCTTCTCCAACCCAAACTGTTCGCTATAGGTTGAGAATACCGCGGGAGCACAAGAAAACCCTTTTGCAAATTGCTTTTTTGCTTTCTCTGCTTTAGTCAATGCTACCTCCTTTGATCATTTCAATGATATCAATATGCCAACTCTTTCCGTCTATCATATCTTTAGAGACTTCACGGTGTAAAGACCGTTCTTGAATCCGTTAGACACGGGAAGGTCACACGTCTCGGCTTTTTGTTACCAACCGGGTTGACAGTTTGTTGATATCGTGGCACATTATTAGTCATTCCCGCTGGGGTTAGGGATTTCATATCTTTCCACGGTTCGAAGGGAGGTACGACATGAAGATAAGGGATCTGCTGAAAATAAAGGGCCGCCCCGTAATTACTATTAGGCCGACTGAAACCGTTGCCGAAGCTATTCAGAAATTAGCCGAATATGACCGGGGCTCAATCCCGGTTTGTAACGAGAAGGGTGAACTGGTGGGGATTATTACGGAAAGAGACATAGTAAGAAAGTGTTTTGTGCCTATGAACACGCTAGCCAACATCAAAATTGAAGACGTGATGACCAAGGGAGTAGCTATAGGCGCTCCTGAGGACGATTTGGACTACGCCATCAGTGTTATGAAGCAGAAGAGAATCAGGCACCTTCCTATCATAGACCAGCAGCAGGTGGTGGGCATGATTTCAATGCGAGACTTACTTGACGTGCAGTTGAGTGAGACTAAAGCAGAGATCCGTTATGCCGCGCTATTGCCTAGGCCACCCAGACGACCTGTCATCTAGGATTGTCTATCCTAATCGGCGCCACAGTCCTCACCACAATTCGTCTGCATCGTGAAGTTGCAGCAAACCTCAGGGAGTAACAAAACCCTGGACCAGCAACTCTGCGTAGCAACCGTTGATTATTTTTGGTTCAGATGCTAGTATTTTCTCGTATCCCTGTTAATGACCGGGGCTCCTCTAAGATAGGTTCGCCTTTACAGCCCAGGCAACAGGCAAACATACAAAAGGAGGACAGCTATGAAAACGCTGAAGGGCAAAACCTCGCTGCATCTATTCCTGGTTCTGGTCATCGTAGCTCTGACCGTCACTGGCTGTGGCGGCGCATCGGGAGCGCCAGCTATTCCGCCGGAAGAGACTCTCGTAATCCCGTTTGAAGATTTCGAGACGAGCGGTCTAATTGCTCTGGAGACGGGCAATCAATCCAACTGGAACTATGCGGCGCTGGCTGTAGGCATCTGGAGCACGATTATCAGGGTGGGACTGGCAGTGCCGGTAGCAGCATTTCGAGCGTCTTTCCAGCAGACTCCGGTTCAGCAACCCGATGGTTCATGGATCTGGTCATATTCAGTGAACATCGGTGGCTCCATATACACGGCTGAGCTGCACGCGCAGTTTGCCACGGAGGTTATCGCAGAGGGTGTCCGTTGGAGCATGAATATCTCGAAGGAAGGCGAGTATGAGGACTTCCTGTGGTACTACGGCGAATGCGACCTCCCGGCAACGGAGGGCTTCTGGATCCTCAAGAAGAGCTGGACCAACACAACTGACCTGGTGCGGATAGACTGGTCCCGCAATATCTCCGCAGGTACACACGCCATCAGATACACAAACATAGTCCCCGGTGGTCCGGAGAACGGAGGCTATATCGATACCCAGTACACCAAAGGCATTCCGTACGATCATATCTGGGATCTATACAACAAGGGCTTGGACAACCACACGTATATTGAGTGGAGCAGCATCACCGGAGAAGGGCGTGTCCAGGATCTCAATCACTTCGACGATGGCGACTGGCATTGCTGGAACGGCACTCGGGTGAACGTTGACTGTCCTTGATAGCCTGAGGCATTCCCGCTGAATAGTGTCCCTGGAGTTCTATTCCAGGGACACTGCGTTAATTAGGCTTCCTGCAAATAAGGCACCGGGTCTCGACATATCGCTTAGCCCATCCACGCCCCGGTGATGCAGGACATTTTTCTCAGGCAAGAGTATAATTCGAGGTCGAATTCATTCCTATCTAAGCTGAGAGGAGATACTATGCCTAACGTTTATGAAAGACTTCGCGAAAGACTGGATATGTTCCCGCAGGGGTTCCCCAAAACTGAAAGCGGCGTGGAACTGAAGATACTCAAGCACCTTTTTTCACCCGATGAGGCTGAGATAATGTTGCACTTGAGACCCTTCCCACCAGAGAATGTGGCCACTATCGCAGAGCGAACAGGGAAGGATAAGACTGAACTGGGACAAACCCTCTACGACATGTCGAGAAGGGGGTTAATACTGCGCTACAGAGGACCCGATGACGAACTCTATTACTTCTTGATACCCTGGGTAGTCGGAATCTGGGAGTTCCAGTTGAACAATCTGACCCAGGAAAACATCAAACTCTACGAGAAGTATTTCGAGGAGGGGATGGTGCCCTCACAGCGCATGCGCAAGATAGGGGGACTCCGCGTTATCCCCGTCGAGGAAGAAATAGAAGGTAGCACTGAGATTCAGCCCTACGAAAGGGTGTCACAGCTTATCGAATCGCACACCAGGTTCGCCGTCGCCGACTGCATTTGCCGGAAAGAAGCTAAGATGCTGGGAAAGGGGTGTGACAAGTTACTCGAGGCTTGCATGAGCTTCGGGCCATCGGCGGATTTCTACATTGAAAATGGAATCGGTCGCGAAATCTCGAAAGAGGAGGCAAAGAAGATACTCCTGAAAGCCGAGGAGGATGGTCTGATTCACTGTTCCACAAACAGCGCGGGCAACAAGGTATTCATGTGCAACTGCTGTGGCTGTTGCTGTAAGTCCTTGGCAAACCTCACGAAATACGGCAATTTGCAGGCTATTGTCACATCAAACTACTATGCCACAAAAGACCAGGAGACCTGTATCGACTGCGGCACCTGCGTGGAGCGATGCCAGGTAGACGCCATCCGAAGTGAAAATGATTCTACAGTCATCGACACGGACAAGTGTATTGGCTGTGGCCTCTGCGCATCTACGTGTCCCACAGGGTCAATCACCATGGTTCGCAAATCGCCTCAAGAAGCTCCCCCCATCTTCTCCGGTGCTAAAGCATTGCTACAGGCAATGGGAAAGGAAACGGGCAAGGCATATCCTTTCCAATAGGATTAGAGACCTGCTACGCAAGAACTGGTCAAAGAATCGCTGTTCAGTCCGAGACCAGTGATAGGCATATTATCTAACCTATAAGTACTGGAAATATATGGACATCCCTTTCTCAAGATGGCACCTGGCAATCGAAAAGCGAAGGTCACGCAGATATTTTGATCTGAATCTATCCATGGCACCAGAGGCTCTGACAGCTTTGGACAAGGTCTGTAGCCAGTTCGTTCCATTTCCCCACGCTCGGTCACGGCTTGTAACTGAATCGGCAGATAGCGTTTTCAAAGGCATTATTGGAAGCTACGGTAAAGTCAGAGACGCCCCGGCGTTCATTGCTCTTATTGGAAACATGGATGACCCATTTGTCCAGGAGAAGGTCGGCTACACAGGTGAGGGAATCATCTTAGAGGCGACAGCCCTGGGGTTAAATACGTGTTGGGTTGCTGGCTTTTTCAGACCAGAGATCGTGGCCTCTCTTATAGAAGTGAGCAACAAAGAACGGGTACTCGCCATAACTCCAGTGGGCTATGCGCATCAATTCGAGTCATGGCAGGAGAAGTTGATGACGGGCTTTGGCCGGTCACATAATCGTCGGGCACTTTCTAAGCTGGTTCGAGGCCTGCCAAGGGAGAAGTGGCCCGACTGGGTAAACCCGTCCCTTGAAGCTGCCAGACTCGCTCCTTCTGCTGCGAATCGTCAACCATGGGGTCTTGATGTACAAGATGATGGTATCACAGTCTTTGTAGGGACTATGGGGCCAGAGTTCAATGTCTCCAAACGTTTGGATTGCGGTATTGCGATGCTGCATCTGGAAGTAGCTGCTCTTAATTCCGGTTGTAAGGGGGAATGGGAATTCTTGCCATCTCCACAGGTCGCCAAATTCAAGATTCGTTCCTGAATTGCTCCTTTGGGGACGATGCCGGTTGGCAAGATAAGCAATCCGATGAAATGTGTCTGACAGCCAATTTGGCACTTCAGCAATCTTTGGCGTCTCGAGCGGTTTTTCTACCGGACTCTAGTCCGCCGCTTGTCCTTGCCCATTGGCTCAACGCCTGGTCTGCCTTTCCCACAAACGATTCATGATCTGCAGGGGTGATCGCGATGCTCATTCCCTTCTTTATAACTATTTCTACATAACTCCTGGTTATCGCAGTGGCAAAATTAACAGTTAAAGCCAGCCTGCTTGTGATTCTTACTTTCTCTATCTTCTGAAATCCGATTTTGACTGAGAACGGTCCACCTAGCACTATGCGTAAATGATTTTCGTATACCTGATATTCACGAGGTAACAGAAACCAGAATATCAGTCCAATTATGAAGGCCTCAATTAGCAGGGTTAGACTGACGAAAGTGTCACCCGTGGACCATAAATGAATGCTCGACCCCACTAATATCACGGGTATTATCAGAACAAGCTTCAAAAGAAGCCCGTATTCAGGCTTGTCTCGATAGAGCAGAACGCTTTGCGAATAGTCCATACGAATGGATTGTAACACGCCGACAGGTACTCTCTCCATTCGGACGCATTAGACATTCCCAACCCCATCCTATTGCCCGATAGCGACTATCTCACTATAATATTCAAGTAAAGCTGGACTATGTTGTACACGTTTACTATTCGGAGTGCTGGTAATTAACATGCGAAAGCGTATCCCATTTGTTATCTACTTAGCTATTGCCTTTGTGGCACTTTCCGCCATTGTATATTTCATTCATTACCTCATTTTTCGCGATATTCATCACATATTTATCTATATGGTCGGTGATCTTGCCTTTCTACCCCTCCAGGTCCTATTAGTGGTGGTTATCATCGAGCGCCTCCTGGCCCGCCGAGAGAAGCAAGCTAGACTAGAGAAACTCAATATGGTGGTGGGAGCTTTTTTCAGTGAACTGGGCAACCACCTCCTTCAAGACCTGATCAAACATTTCGATAACCGCCTGGAGATTTCCAGACACATGAATATTACTGAGAACTGGACAAAGAAGGATTTCCAGAAGGCTGTCGCCTTCGCGGACCACCTCGAAGTTGAGGTTGACTGCCGGAATATAGACCTCGGCGGGCTCAAGACCTTCCTCGCGCAGAGGCGAGAGTTCGTGCTGACGCTGCTCGAGAATCCCAACTTGCTGGAGCATGACCGCTTTACGGACCTGCTGTGGGCAGTCACCCACCTGGATGAAGAGCTTGAGGCAAGACCATCGCTTATCGGTCTTCCTGATAAGGACCTTGAGCACCTTGCCGGTGATATTCGAAGACTATATGATCACCTGACCAGCGAATGGTTGGATTACGTTCAGCACCTGAAATCGAAGTATCCCTTCCTTTTCTCACTGGTCCTGAGAATGCATCCATTCCAAGAACATCAATCTCCCATCATAACTTGATAGACCCAGACGGTGTCATCTCCAAGAGCGAGGATTCAAGGCAGGCCTGAAATGACTTAGCAACTGCCTGCCTACCCAGGTGGTTCGGGGAAGTTAAGCGAACGATTTGGCTTTTCGTTGAATCAACGTTGCTCGATTCCATGCAAGACACAGGGAGATACTCCACAGTACGAAGCGGCTATTGCTCGACAGTCTCTTCTTTTTGTGAGTATTTCGCCAGAAACTGATGCAATGTTGCCTCATCAGCACTGGTCACTCTGGCAATCACGGAAGGGCTGGGAAGCATCCATTCGCTCCTACTTTCCGCCACGAGAGTGCCATCAGCGGTATGAATTGTAGACTGCTGAACGGCATTTCTGTCATCCCGGCTGATGATTTGAGACTCCACAGTGATTTCCGTATTTGTTCTCACAGCCTTCAAGTACCGAATCGATATGTTGCGGGTCATTCCGAACCGGTCCAGACGGGCGATGTTTGTCCATTGAGCCACTTCGTCAAGAAGCAGAGCAAGGATGCCCCCGTGGACTATCCCGTCTATCCCGCATAAGTAGTCAGGTATGGTGCACTTGGTGAAACAACCCCGCTCCGAATACCAGAAACGGAGATGCAAACCATGTGGATTAGTCGTTGAGCAGCCGAAGCAATGCCCGGGCCAGTAGTTTGGGACTTCGCGTTCGCTCACCAATATCTACCTTCCATCAAGAATGCTCTGGGCAAGCCAGAGTCTATGACCGCTGGGCAGGAATGTCAACCACTGCGGGATTGCACGTGGCCTGTACGAGCCAGGTTGAAATGCATCGGTGAGATATTCCATCCGTGCCGTCACGCCAGGGCTATTTCTGAGCTCGACGGCGGAGCCTCCGACAAACTGCTTCGATGCGTGTCAGTGCTCCGTCAATATCGGATGATGATACCATGCGGTGAGTAACGGCACGGAATGGACGGCCGTCACGCAAGCCTATCTTCACTCCTGCCTTTTCAAGGCCTTCCATAAACTCGACAACAGACAACTCGGGGGAGAGATGGAACATCACAATGTTCGTCGGTATATCGTCCTGGGCCAGCGTTATTCCTCTGATGCCTGCCAGTCCCTGCGCCAGGCGTCTGGCGTTGGCGTGGTCCTCAGCCAGGCGGTCTATCATTGTTTCCAGTGCCACGATGCCAGCGCCTGCAATAACCCCTGCCTGCCGCATGCCACCACCCAGCATCTTACGAAACTTACGCGCCCGCTCCACAAAACCCTTACTCCCACACAGCAACGACCCCACCGGCGCACTCAGCCCTTTTGAAAGGCATACGGTCACTGAATCGACGCTTTGTGCCAGCGCGCGCGCCGGTACACCCAGAGCAACCCCAGCATTGAAAATGCGAGCACCATCCAGATGTACCTTTAGCCCGCGCCTGTGGGCCAGATTACACACTTCGTTCGTGTAGTCTGTCGTGAGGACAGCTCCACCGCAGCGATTATGTGTGTTCTCAAGACAGATGAGCGCGGTCTGTGGGTAGTGGATATCCTTGCTACGGATTGCCCGGCCGATATCGTCCAGATTGAGACGTCCGCAGCTATCAGTCGGCACCGTGTGCATAATCACGCCGCCAAGGACTGAAGCACCGCCCACTTCGTACCAGAAGATGTGTGCCTCATCTCCCAGAATGATTTCGTCGCCATGGTTAGTATGAGTGAGCACGGCAATAAGATTGCTCTGGGTGCCCGAGGTAGTGAAAAGCGCGGCCTCTTTGCCCATCATCCTCGCCGCCATCGCCTCAAGCCCGTTGACTGTAGGGTCTTCGCCGTAGACATCATCACCCACTTCCGCCTCAAACATTGCCTTCCGCATCTCAGGCGTGGGATGCGTGACAGTATCGCTGCGCAAGTCGATCACTTTCATCTCCGCCGCCTTCATCACCCTACCAGGTCAATCGATGGGTAGCCCCCCGCCTGCTGGGCTTTCTCAAACAGGAGCTTCGCCACAGCTATGTCCTCAACTGCAATTCCAGTCGAATCAAACACGGTAATAGCCCTGCTGTCTGTCCTCCCTTTCTTCTTGCCCACAATCACCTCAACGAGTGTTCCATAGACTTCGCTGGTACTATAGAGGCCTTTCTCAATGGGGACATTAATTTCCCCGCTGTGGCTTGCCTGTGTCAGGTCATCAACGACGACAATCGCCTCCTTCAATATGGAAGGCTCCAATTCTTGTTTGCCCGGTGCATCGGCGCCCACCGCATTGATGTGCGTCCCCGGCATTATCCACTCCCTCTTCACAACAGGGCTGCGAGATGGCGTCAGGGTGCATACGATATCAGACGCCGCCGCCTCCTGGACAGAACAGCTTTTGACGGAAAGCTGCGGCAAAGAACGCCCCAACCTACCGACAGCAGCCTTAGAAATATCAAAGGCATTTATCGAGATGGGGTTAAACAGTTCAGCATGGGCCAGTATTTGGGTGTATGCTTGATATCCGGCACCGATGACTCCCATCGTATGCGGACTCCGTCGCGCCAGATACTTCGAGGCAATAGCCGCTGCAGCGCCGGTCCTGTAGGCCGTGATCTCAGTTGCGTCCATTATTGCCAGGGGATAACCTGTTTCAGGGTCGCTGTAAATCAGGACAGCCATAACCGAAGGTAGACCAAGGGATGGATTGCCAGGGTGAACGTTCACCCACTTCATCCCGGCACATCCCGGCAACGCGGCAGGCATTGCCCTGAAGTCCCCGCGCTCAACGGACAAGTATACCTTGGCCGGCATCTTGCCCTTTCCCTCCCCACACATCCTGAAAGCCTCTTCCACCACACTGATGACGTCCGCCATCGTCATCAGGGTCTTTACAGACTTTCTATCTAGCAAAAGCGTAGGCATAAACTGCTAAACCTCCTGACTGCTATAAAAATTTCACCTATTGAATCTACTCCAGTTTAACGGCCAGGTCAACACATTGTACTCGCTAATATGACTAGCCACACCTCCTCTTTTCTCCCTCTTCTTGACTGAGCTCAGGAAATTCCTGTGAGGTGACGCATCCCAGTGCCTGGTGGAATCGAATCTGGCCATAGCAGGCCAGTCTAGGCTATTACCCCCAGTTCTCGCCCGACCTTCGCGAATTTCTGCAGAGCGAAAGCCAGATCTTCCTTGTTGTGGGCCGCCGAGATCTGAACTCTGATTCGAGCCTGATCTCTGGGAACAACCGGATAACTGAAGGCAATCACATAGATCCCCTCTTCCAGAAGCCTCTCCGCCATACGGGCAGCCTTCTTGGCATCATACAGCATGATGGGGACTATCGGGTGACTGCCCGGCCTTATATCAAAACCGAGCTTGGTGATCTCTTTCCTGAAGTAGGCGGTGTTTTCTTCGAGTCTTTTACGCAGGCCTGAGGCTCGGCCAATCATCTCAAGTACTTTGATGCCCGTAGCTACAATTGATGGCGACACAGTATTGGAAAAGAGATATGGCCGCGAGCGCTGTCTCAGAAGCTCAATCATCTCCTTCCGGCCACTCGTGAATCCTCCAGTAGCACCACCAAGGGCTTTGCCGAGCGTGCTGGTAATAACGTCAACTCTCGCTTCCACTCCGCAGTACTCGGGAGTGCCCCGCCCGCCCGGGCCAAAGAACCCGGTGGCGTGGGAATCGTCAACCATGACCAGGGCCGTGTATCTCTCAGCAAGATCGCAGATTTCCTTCAGTCTGGCCACATCGCCGTCCATACTGAAGACCCCATCGGTGGCAATCATCCTGAAACGTCTATCTTGAGTCTCCTTAAGGTGCTTCTCCAAGTCTGCAGTATCTGAATGCTTCATAACGCGATTCTCCGGAAACTCGATTGCTCCTGAACTGAGTTTTTTCTTGTGAACCATTCCCCAGAGCCGTACCCCATCAATTATGGTGGCATGGTTTAGCTGATCACTTATCACTACGTCCTCAGGGCCAAGTAGAACCTCGAACAAACCTTCGTTGGCGGCGGCACAGGAAGAATAGAGGATCGTGTCCTCGGTCCTCAGAAACTCGGAGATCCTTCTTTCCAGCTCCTTGTGAATGTCCTGGGTGCCACAAATGAAGCGAACCGAGGACAAACCGTGACCTCTCTCATCAAGGGCTTTCTTGGCCACAGCAATCAACTCTGGATCATCCGCCAGGCCCAGGTAGTTGTTAGCGCAGAGATTGAGAACCTCCCCTTCCTTCACCTTGATTCTTGGCCCCTGAGGCGAACAGATGACTCTTTCTTCCTTGTAGAGGCCGCCCTCTCTGATAGACTTAAGCTGGCCCTGGAGATATTCCTTCACTTCCTTCGAATACACACTTGCCTCCGTTGCTAAGGAATCAAAATGACCTTTCCTGAAACCTTCGGCCTTTGAGTCATGAAACCGAATCCCTTTTCGAACTCCTGCAGACGCATCTTGTGGGTGATAACCGGGGAGACATCCAGACTGCCAGACTCCAACAATCGCTGCACTTCTTCCCATGTCCGCCAGATCAAACGCCCGGATATGGGAAGGATCTTCTTGCCACTCCTCACATACTGACCGTAGTTGTCTATTACGAATGGTTCCCCGTGAATGCCAAAGGCAGAGATTCTGCCGCCAATCCTGGTCCACCTAAGAGCCAGCTTCATAGCTTCGGGGCTACCAGCCATTTCCAGGACCACGTCAAATCCCTTGCCAGCAGTGATATCAGAGATGATCTCCTCAGTTCCCTGGCCGTCCTTCAGTGTCCGGTCAGCGCCCATCTTTCTTGCGATTTCCATCCTTTTGTCGTGTCGCCCCAGAATGATGACCGAGCGAGCTCCTTCGGCCTTCGCGACGCCAGCAGCCATTATGGCAGTCGGACCGTCGCCAATGATGAGCACGCTTTTTCTCTCAAGGTTCTCGTCGTAATCCCCCAGGGCACAATAGACAGCATTGCCCAGAGGCTCCTGGATGGCGGCGATCTCCGGTGGCAGTTGAGAATTGTTCTTCCACAGGACCCGCTCCGGAATAGTGAAGTATTCGGCAAAGCAGCCGTTACAGGTTAGCCCGAAGATTCTCCCTGTCTCGCAGATATGTCTCTGGTCGTTCCGGCACTGAACACACTTTCCACAGTAGATATGGGTTTCTGCGGAAACATAGTCACCGGCTTTAAATTTCCTAACTTCCTTTCCCACTTCGATAATCGTGCCGGCGAATTCGTGACCCAGCACCTGGGGAACGTTCTTGATGTAAACCTGCGCTCCGGAATCCCAGGCATATATATGGACGTCTGTGCCACAGATGGAGCCAGCCATCAGCTTCACCAGAACTTCATCAGCTTCAGGCTTAGGTACACTCATATCAACAAGTTCGGCACCTGGCGCTCTCCGAGTTTTAACTACTGCTTTCATTGGTTTCCACCTCTTTCTACGCGGTTAGGCTGCTTGATGCTGATTTAACGTGGTTCCCAAGGCTTCTCTTTTTCATCGTACGGTCTCACACGTGTGACCTCTATAGTGCGAGCCTTTGACATCCTCTGCCTCTGGAGAAAATGATGCCTGCCTTCGCCCACGAGGCCAGAATACACAGAGGCAAGCCATGAAGCATGTGAGATTCAAACACTCTAGCGGAAATGGACGTGACCAGTTCGCAATTTCGCCCAAAAAGGGTGATTCAGCAGCAGACATCGGATGAGTTCTGAGACAGCAGTTCTCCGCTCGAGGCCCTGAGCCTCAACGGAGTTCCATCGATAACGGATGAGAATCTCACGGGTGTCATCATAGCTGATTACAGAGGCGATGTCAACACCATGCGCTGTACAAACGACTTGCTGTCTCTGTCTAGACGGTGAATCTGTCGGGCGCTGTAAGCGTCAAAGGGCGTCAATTCGATTCTGCCTTGGCTAATCCCGCCAGAAGATGCCGAAGAGCGACGAGCTATGATTCAAAGCATCCCTGAAATAGCTAAGCAATTGCCCAGCCACCCATGGCATTTCAGGTAGTCAAGCGAACAATCCGGCGACGTATTACGCATCCCAGGGATGATGAACGGATATTGTGTCTCCGGCAGGAATGAATGAGCAGGAGTCTAATACCTTTTCTGCCCTCCTCTGCTGGGTCCGCCGCCTCTCCTGTTGCCGTAAGACCCACCACCTCTATTGTCAGAAGGTGGACGGGCCGCGTTAACATTAAGCGGCTGGTCCTTCAGCATTTTTCCATTGAGGCCGGCGATTGCGGCTTGACCTTGAGATACAGATGCCATTTCAACAAACCCGAATCCTCTGGGTTGCCCGCTGTACTTGTCTTTTACAATGCTTACGGACGCAACTTCTCCGAAAGCCGCAAACTCCTCACGTAACTCCTGTTCAGTTACCTCACTGGGTAAGTTACCGACATAAATCTTCATACTAGTGCTCCTCCTTTTGTTTAATCTCGTAATCTTTGCCTCGAAAATGGCGGTGGGGCTTTGCCTCGCGGAGAATTCCACCTAAAACATACACAGGCCAGGTATCCCCGGCCCGTGTATGTCCATGTCAAACCGCCCTTATCTGCTCACTCTGACTTTTTTGTAGCAATCGCTACAATAGACCGGCTTGCCGCTGGTAGGCGCAAAAGGCACTTGGGTCTCTTTGCCGCACTCGGCGCATGTGGCAGGAAACATCTGGCGTGGAAGCCCGTAGTTGCCACCACCACTTCCGGTCCGCTCTGTCTTCCTTGTCTCTCGGCATGAGGGACAGCGCTTGGGCTCATTTGTATAGCCCTTGGATTGAAAGAACTCTTGTTCCCCACCGGTGAAGCTGAAATTACTCCCACAATCGGCACACTGGATTGATTTGTCCTGAAAACTCATTGGATGACCTCCTCTCTTTTAAATTTTAGTTAGAGCCCGGGTCATCCAATACTTGATATGAATCTGATAGAATCCTAAGAAGCTTGTAACAACCTAAACCTAAACTATTAAATACATCATACACCCATTATCAGGATTGTCAAGTCCCGCTGCGGCTCTACTCGTGCTTTAAGTCCGCCTCAAGCGCTAAGGGACAAATTCAATGTCCCCTCCGGTAAATCTGGCTCACAAGACGCCGAAGGGCGAAGAGCTGGGATTCAAGAACATTCCTGATACGGCTTAGCAGTTATCTGACCACGCCACGGGGTTCGGAGAGGTTGGGCGAACAATCTGGCTAGGTGTTATACATCTCATGGATGTGAATTATGAATTGACCACTACCGATGTGCCTATCGATATTCTCTACTCAGCATTGCCCTGTTGACGTAGCTAGTCCAGTCACCGGATAAGCCACGACGCTGTTGTCTCTTGGCTTTTCGGCACTGAGGACAACGCCTGGGCTCGTTGGTCAAGCCTTTAGACGCGAAGAATTTGTTTTCCCGAGCAGTAAAAGTGAAGATAGCTCCACAATCAGAACACTCGATCGATTTGTCTTGAAAACTCATTGGATGATCTCCTTTTTCGAAAATCTTAGTTAGAGCCTGGGTCATCCAATACTTAATATGAACCTAAGAGAATCCTAAGAAGCTTGTAATAACCTAAACCTAAACTACTAAATGTATTATACACCAGAACAAATCATTCTGCAAATAGTCTGTCAAAATTGTCAAATCCCGCCGTGGCTCTATTCCTGCGTTAAGTCCGCCTCAAGTGCTACGGGTGGCGAAGTGGACAATCTGGCGTTTCGGGTAGCCTGTGAACCGGGGCATCAATTCGAGCCTTAAGGCGTCTCGACAATAAGCCATAGCCTATTGCTTTATGCTTCGCCGGGCAGAAGATCTGTCCCTCAGCCGCTGTGCCTGGGTGAGCAATTTCTTCCTCAGCCTGATATTCTCAGGAGTCACTTCAACCAGCTCATCCTTATTGATAAAGTCAATGGCTTGCTCCAGGCTCATTTGCACAGGAGGAGTCAGCTTTATGCTAATGTCGGACGTAGACGAGCGCATATTGGTCTTCTTCTTTTCTTTGCACACGTTGATGGCTATGTCCTGTGGCCGTGGATTTGTCCCCACTATCATACCTTCATAGACTAGCGTGCCGGGTCCAATGAAGGTGAGTCCCCGCCCCTGGGCATTATTAAGCCCATAGGTAACCGTTATGCCCTGCTCGGTTGCTACCAGAACGCCGCTGCGAGCCGAAGCTATATCTCCGTGCCAGGCTTCATAGCCAAGAAAAAAGGTATTCATGATGCCTTCACCACGGGTGGCGGTAAGAAAAGCACCGCGGAAACCAATGAGCCCTTTTGTAGGTATATGGAATTCCAGGCGTATGTTATCATGGCCATCGTTGCGCATATCAGTAAGCTGAGCCTGGCGCTCGCTCAGCATCTCGGTTAGAACTCCAACGTATTCCTCTTTGGTATCAAGAGTAAGAGCCTCCACGGGTTCCACGAGTTTGCCGTCAACTATTTTGGTAATAGCTTCCGGCCTGGAGACCTCGAATTCGTAGCCCTCGCGGCGCATGGTCTCAATCAGAATAGCCAGATGCAGTTCTCCTCTCCCTTTTACCAGAAAGGTGTCCGGACTATCTGTATCTTGCACCCTCAGGCTGAGATTAGTTTCCAGTTCCTTGTAGAGTCGTGCCCGCAACTGGCGCGTGGTGCTGAAGCGCCCCTCGCGGCCACCGAACGGCGAGGTATTTACTCCGAAGGTCATCTCCACCGTTGGTTCGCCAACTTCTATGCGTGGTAGAGCTTCAGGCTGCTCCGGGCTGGCAATGGTATCTCCAATCCCGACTTTTTCCAGGCCGGCCACAGCTACTATGTCACCCGCCTCGGCCTCTGCTACCTCCAGGCGTTTGAGACCGAGATACGTAAGTACTTCACTAATCTCATAATGACTTAGACTTCCATCGGCATTCAGACAGACTACGGGGTCGCGGGCAGCAACCTTGCCTCTCCAGATCCTACCGATAGCTATTTTGCCTTTGTGGCTGTCATAGTCCAGGTTAGAAACCAGCATTTGAAATGGCCCGCTTTCAATTTGCGGTGGTGGCACTTCTTCCAGGATGCATTCGAAAAGAGGAGTGATGTTTCTGCCTTCAGTACCCGGGTCGCTTACGGCTGTACCTTCCGTGGCACTGGTATATACTACAGGGAAGTCAAGCTGGTCCGCGCTGGTAGCTAATTTCAAGAACAGGTCCTCGGTGAGCTTAAGCACCTCTGCTATCCGTGAATCGTGTCTGTCTATTTTATTGATGACCACAATGGGCTTTAGACCCTTTGCCAGAGCCTGGCGAAGCACAAACTTGGTCTGGGGCATGGGACCTTCTATAGAATCCACCAGAAGCAGGCAGCCATCAGCCATATTGATAACGCGCTCCACTTCACCGCTGAAATCAGCATGTCCGGGGGTATCGATGATATTAATCTTGACTCCCCGGTAGATCACGGCGGTATTCTTAGCCATAATGGTAATGCCTTTTTCACGCTCCAGGACATTCTGGTCCATTATTAATTCGCCTACTTTCTGGTTATCCCGGAACACCTTGCTTTGTTTAAGCATGGCATCCACCAGAGTAGTCTTACCATGGTCAACGTGGGCAATAATAGCTATATTTCTTATGTCGCTGCGATAATTCATATACGTTAGCGAAACCTTATCTCTATCCAGTCCTGCTTATATTCTATACCTGTCACTGTGACCTTGTTGTCTTCAGTCTCCTGCGACCGGGTCAGCGTTTTCGTGTCATCAGTCAGGCGTGCATTAGTGTAGGGACTCTGTTTGGAAGCGGTGAAGGTAAACGTAATTGCGAAGACATCACGTTCTAGAAATATACACGGGCCAGGTATCCCCGGCCCGTGTATGTCCTGCGGTCAAAACCGGCATTATCTACTCGGTTTGACTTTCTTGTAGCAATCACTGCAATAGACCGGCTTGCCACTGGTAGGCTCAAAAGGCACTTGGGTGTCTTTGCCGCACTGGGCGCATGTGGCAGGGAACGTCTGGCGTGGCTGCCCGTAGTTGCCGCCACCACTTCCGGTCCGCTCTGTCTTCCTTGCTCCTCGGCATGAGGGACAGCGCTTGGGTTCATTAGTATAGCCCTTGGTTTGAAAGAACTCTTGTTCCCCAGCGGTGAAGCTGAACTCAGTCCCACAATCAGCACACTGGATTGATTTGTCCTGAAAACTCATTGGATGACCTCCTTTCTCAAAAATTTTAGTTAGAGCCCGGGTCATCCAATACTTGATATGAATCTGATAGAATCCTAAAAAGCTTGTAATAACCTAAACTTAAACTACTAAACACATCATACACCAAACAAAACATTTTGTAAATAGGCTAACCCCGTTGGCAAAAAAGAACACTACAACTAGAATCTCATTATTCTGGTGCGCACTGATGACGTAATTTATCGCCTGCTGCAGTACAATACGCCGCCCACTTAGTAACAACTTGACGAACCGTGCAGTTCAGAACCACTCAAGAATTGGGTATGTAATACAGTTCAAGTCGGGCAAAGTGGGGGTACTGGACGACAGACAGAACTTTGTGCTATTGTTCACCCTCAATGTATGGTCGGACCAAAATCGCATGATTTGCCTACCTGGATTGCATAGATTATCCACAATCAAGAGTGACCCAAGCCCGTAGCATCTTGGCGCTGCTAATTTCATGAGGTAGCGTGCAGAAAAGACAGCTCGATGGAGGATAAAGAATGAAGACAAATAAAGGGGAGAACCGATCGGCTTTGCCGGCTGAATCCCAACCTGCGGTTCCGGTAAAGAGAACCCTTGCCCAGGACCTGTTCGATGGGGTTGCCCCTTCGTACGACACCTGGGCGCAAGTGCTGACTTTTTTTCAGTACCTTCCTTGGCGCAGATTCTTAGTCTCGCGAATGGCTCTTCGGCCGGGAAAGCTTGTGCTTGACGTATGCACCGGTACAGCCGGTGTCGCCATGGAGATTGCCGACCACCATGATGACCGAATCGTGGGGCTCGATGTTAGTCACTTCATGCTGGAAGCTGGCCTCCGGGCTGTCGAAAAGAAAAATCTGGACGGCAGAGTCCAACTTATCCAGGGCCGCGCTGAGCATTTGCCCTTTCCTGATCAGACCTTCGATACGGTTGTCTTCACCTACCTTTTGCGTTATGTCCAGGACCCTGATGCCACAATACGGGAGCTGTCTCGCGTACTGAAACCAGGCGGGGAATTGCTCTCGCTTGAGTTCGGCCTTCCAGAAGCCCTTTGGGTAAGAGCTCTATGGGAAATCTACAACAGGGTCGTCATGCCAGTAATGACCATCCCCGTTTCACGAGGTTGGCACCGTGTCGGCTGTTTCTTAGGTCCGAGTATCTCGGGCTTCTGTAAGCGGTATCCTGTTGACCGCCTCGCCACAATATGGCGTGACAATGGAATCCCGCTGGTAGAAACAAAACCCCTGCTTAGAGGTGCAGCCGTCGTGATGTGGGGCAAGAAGAGTTCAAACTAATTATATCTAACACCGCGACTACTCGCAGAAAAAGGATGGGGAATGTGGTAGACATTAAGCGTGAGTTCGGTGTAATCGGTTTGGGGCGTATGGGAGCAAATCTATCTCTCCAGGCCTTGGAGAAAGGCATGCGGGTTGTCGGTTTCGATATCAAAGCAGTTCCAGATGAACTGCTGAAGGCAGGGCTTGTTGAGATTGGTGGCCTTGAAGAATTTCGTGAGAAACTGTCGCCACCAAGGCCGATTTTTATCTACGTCGCTGCAGGTCCAATCGTTGACCGTATCATAGACAATCTTGTACCCAATCTCGAGAGGGGCGACATTATCGTGGACGCTGGAAATTCCTATTGGGCCGACTCAATCCGTCGCCACAAACGAATCGCCGAGAAAGAGATCCACTTTATTGACCTTGGTACAAGTGGAGGTATGGAAGGGGCACGTCATGGCGCATGTTTCATGGCAGGGGGAGAAAGGGAGTCAATTGCCAGGGTCGAACCGTTGCTGATCGAGCTAGCCACGCCAGGCGGCTACGTGTATGCTGGCCCACCGGGGGCTGGCCACTTCATCAAGCTTGTACATAACGGAATTGAGTTTGGAATGCTCCAAGCGATCGGGGAGGGGATCGACCTGCTGGAGAATTACAGGTACAAACTGGATGTTGCTGAGATTCTGCGGTGCTGGCGTAACGGGTCTGTAATTCGTTCCTGGCTTGTCGATCTAATGGAAATGGCATACCGTGCTGAAGGGGGACTCGAGAGGGTTCCGGCATATGTTGAGGATACTGGAGAAGTGAACTGGCTTATTAACGATGCCCTGCACATGGAGGTTCCGATCCCAGTGATTTCACAGGCGGTTATGCAGCTTTTCGCATCACGTGACAAAAAGAAAAACTGGGCTAGAGCAATAGCGATGATGAGACGTGGGTTTGGAGGACACCCATACGGTGCTGATGAGTCTATCGTCCGCGAGCGCAGAGAGGGCCGAGTTGGTGATTATCTAGGTGAGTAGGCTTAATACAACAGAGAAGCCGACAATATGATTTGCTGAGGAAACATGCAAACGCAGAACGATTAAGTCGAAATTTACCCGTTGCCAGAGTAAGACTTTAGCTAACGGAAGCTTTGAACAAGAAAAACGTCGGATAAGGCACATAATGAAAGCTGGAGCAGTGACACCCGGTCAAAGATACAGCGCCAGACTGATTGAAATGGCACTTCCTTCAGTAGAGCTTGGCGAGGTCATGGTCAGGGTTAGAGAGGTAGGTATAGATGGCACAGATATTGAAATAAGCGGCGGTAGGTATGGTGAAAGCCCATCAGGTCAAGATTTTCTCATCCTGGGTCACGAAGCGCTTGGCGAAATCGAGGACTCAGGTAACGCCAAATTCAAGAAGGGCGAGCTAGTGGTCCCTATAGTGAGGCGACCTGATAGCTGTGTCAATTGCCTTAATGGACAATATGACATGTGCCTTGAGGGCAACTACAAAGAATGTGGAATAAAGGGTTTGCACGGATTCGCACGTGAGCACATATCTGAAAATCCAAAGTTTTTGGTTATGGTGCCCGCAAGTTTAAGAAGCATAGCGGTGCTCACTGAACCAATGAGCATAGTAACGAAGGGAATTGACCAGGCAATTGAGTTTCATCACCGCTACTCTAATCCGGTTCAAGTAGCACTGGTGCTCGGAGCCGGCTCGTTAGGATTACTAGCCACGGCTTTTCTCCGGGTTCAAAACTTCAATACATATACGCTTGACATCGTGCCTAAATCGAGCCTAAAAGGGCAGTTAGTTGAAGCATTAGGCGCTACTTACCTGAATGGTGCCAGTTTGTCCATTCCTGAGCTTCCTGAACAGATCGGCAACCTGGACATAATAGTTGAGGCCACTGGCAATAGCACTGTAGCTTTTCAGGCAATGACTGCCCTTGGAAGAAATGGTATTCTGTGCCTTATGGGCGTGTCCACTGGTAACAAACCTCTGGAAATATGTGCTGATTGTCTTGATATGGAGATGGTACTCGGAAATAAGGTGGTTTTCGGCACTGTTAGTTCAAACCGTAGTCATTTTGAGAGAGCAGTTGAATTACTGGCTAGTATCGAACGGAACTGGCCCCAGTGGTTATCAAAGCTAATTACACGACGGCTTAGAATAGATGAGTTCACTGATGCTCTTCACCCCACCCCCGATAATATTAAGACGGTGATACAGCTATTATGATAGAACGACCGAAGGTTTTCCTTTTGTTTAGATTTGGGATGGCCGTATGGGTAGGTGGATACTACTAGATGAACAAAAGCCGCAGGGACAGATTCGCTGCGCTCAGAAAATACATCTATTTGTCCCCAAGCATATACTAAGATAGTTCACTGGTATTTTGCATAGGATTGTCTCGCTGTTTTGGAGGTCAGTTATATGCCAAGACAAATTGTGCTGGGCAACGGTAAAGTGGCTGTCGCTCTCGACAACAGAATGAGAATCAGAGACTTCTTCTATCCCCGGGTTGGCTTGGAGAATCATCTTTCTGGCCACGAATTCAAAATTGGAGTTTGGACAAAGGGCAAGTTCATGTGGGTAGGAGATAATTGGAGCGTAGTAATGAACTATCTGCCGGAAACCTTGGTGAGCAGATGTATGGCAAAGAACAGTGAACTTGAGATCGAACTAGAGGTTAACGATGCAGTCCACAATTTCCTGGACATTTATTTAAGAAAATTGGTTGTACACAATTTGACCAACTCGAAGCGTGAAGTCAGAGTGTTTTTTTCCCAAGACTTCCATATCTACGGTGTAGACGCCGGAGATACAGCAATGTATGAGCCAATCATCAACTCCATCATCCATTATAAGCGCAAACGCTACTTCTTAATCAACGGATTGACAGACCAAGGTGGAGGCATATATCAGTTTGCAGTGGGCTACAAGGAGTCACCCAGCATGGAAGGCACCTGGAGAGATGCGGAAGATGGGATCCTACAAGGAAACCCGATTGCACAAGGCGCTGTCGACTCAGCAGTCTCCTTCAAGCTTGAAATGCAACCCCAGTCAACAAACACCATTTATTATTGGATAGCATGTGCGAATAACCTGGAGGAAGCTAAAGCATTGAATTCGGAGGTCAAAAGGATTGGAGTAGAACAACTCCTTCTGGAGACCGAAAACTATTGGAGCGCTTGGGTAAATAGACAAGATGTGGACCTGAGTATCTTGCCGCGCGAAATTACCAGGATGTTCAAGACATCTCTGCTTATAATGCGCACCCACGTTGACAATGGCGGAGCAATAATCGCTTCCTGCGATTCTGATGCGCTCCAGTTTAATCGGGACACATATGCCTATGCTTGGCCCAGAGACGGTGCCTTGGTGGCTTTAGCATTTGATATGGCGGGTTTCCAAGAGGTTTCGCGATTGTTCTTTGAATATTGCAGCCAGGTGATTTCCGACAGGGGCTTCTTCCATCACAAATATTCGCCGGACGGGTCGCTAGGCAGCAGTTGGCATGCGCTAGTTGATGCCAAAGGCGAGCCACAGTTACCTATTCAAGAAGATGAGACTGCTCTAGTGTTGTACGCTTTATGGAAGCATTATCAAAGATATCGTGACCTGGAGTTCATTGGAAAAGTCTATCCCAAACTAGTTCTCAAGGCTGCTGATTTCCTTCTGGACCACCGGGATGAAAAAACAGGATTGCCAAAACCTTCGTTTGACCTATGGGAGGAAAGAATAGGTGTATTTACATCAACCGTCGCTGCAGTATGTGCTGCACTAACAGCGGCTGCTAGGTTTGCCAAAGTATTCTATGATAGCAAGCGTCAAGATTTGCTGACCGAAGCCGCGATCCAGATGAAAGAAGCCATGTTGATACATCTGTATGACAAGAAACTAGGGCGCTTTATCAAGGCTATTTATCTTGACGGCTCTCGTGATCTGACTCTCGATAGTAGCTTGTCCTACATTTTCACATGTGGACCTTTTGAGGCCGGGGACAAAGTGGCGGCAACTACTATGATGGCACTGGCTAACGGGCTTTGGGTCAAGACGCCAATTGGAGGAATGGCTCGTTATGAGAACGACGAATATTATCGAGTATCAAAGGAGACTCAAGGAAATCCCTGGTTCATATGCACTCTCTGGATGGCTCGATGGTACATCGCCAGAGCTAATTCTATGGAGGAACTGACTAAGGGCCTGGATTTACTTTTCTGGGTAACGAAGCACTCGCCGCCATCAGGCCTACTGGGCGAGCAGCTTGACCCATATACAGGTGAGCCTGTATCAGTGTCACCATTAATTTGGAGTCACGCAGAATTTGTCATAGCAGTATATGAATACCTGGATAAGCATCGTAGAATTTCATCAAGCACAGAAACATAAATGCACGAGAATAAAGGGGGGCAGAGTTGACACAGGTGAAGTTGTGTAAAACAGACAGTGTTCCTGTTGGAGAGCCTAAGCAGTTCAATATCGGAGAACTTGAAGTTTTGGTAATCAATTTGAAAGGTGAGTTTTTTTGTTTAGCGGCAAGATGCACTCATGCGGGAGCACCCCTTGCGGAGGGTAAGCTCATGGGCGATGTGCTTGTATGTCCCTGGCATGGCTCAAATTTCAGAGTGATGAATGGCGCTGTCTTGAAAGGGCCAGCAGAAAAACCATTAAAAGTGTACCAGAATACAGTAAAGGAAGACTATCTCTTTATCGAACTTTAACCGTCCCAAATCGACTTCTAGCAACATGTTATATGATTTTAAAGCACTTTTCTTCAATTGGATGCTTGGGTGTTTAGCCCCTCTATTTTAGCCCTATGCTCTAAACATTAACTCTAATGCTGTTACCCTCAACTTTTACTTCATAGGCAGACTCATTTCCGGTTTTTCGTCGTATGAAGGCTATTCTCGGTCCTGCAACGTTCTTACCCGTTGTAACATCGAATTTGGAGCCATGCTTTGGGCATGTCACTACGTTACCCTCCAGTTTGCCCTTTGACAGGTCTCCACCGGCATGAGTACATACTTTGCCTATGGCGTAGAAGTTTCCCTGGTAGTTCACTACCAGTATCTCCTTGCCTGCAACCGTGAAACCCTTCATCTTTCCTACAGGTATCTCCTCAACCTTGGCAACCTCAACAAGGCTCATTTTGTATACCTCCTTTCTCAAAATTAGAAATTTTTCTAGTGCTTGCCGTAACCACCTGCAAAACTAGATTGTTTCTACACTTTAGCACAGTAGACTTCATATAGCACATCGATGACTTCTGTCAACGGCGTCCTGCTGATCGCCTCGCCGCAATATGGCGTGACAACGGAATTCCGCTGGTAGAAACGAGACCCCTGTTTCAAGGTGTGGCCATTGTGATGTGGGGAACGAAAGGAAGATAGAGACCGCACGAATTCCAGGGACACCATACCAATCAGGCCTACTACGAATCAGGTATTGTATCCCCAGAATAATTACAGGATTTAGCACAAGTTCACGATTAGTCTGCATCCGACTTGGGAGCTGTCAGCGCGACATACACCACCGGTGGTTTTCTCGATGTATCTCGTTTGAGCGTAAATGTTCCTGGATATCTTTTGATGAGAGACTGTAATTTCTGATGACCGTAAGTACGGGGGTCAAATGCTGGATCCAATTGCCGAAGAACCAAGCCTAATGCCGCCAGATGAAGCCATTCCTCTTCCTTCGCAGCTAGATTGAACCCTTCGAGAAGAAGGTTCAACGGGTCAGATACATCAGACTTTTCCTTCTTTGCTGCTGTCCTGCTTATTTCCTCGGGTCCAATTAGGTTTTCACAGTAGATGAATTGGTTGCAGGCGTTGGTGAAAGCCTCCGGAGTCTTTCTATCCCCCACTCCAATAACGAGAAGGCCTGCCTCTCTTATTCTTGTTGCCAGTCGTGTGTAGTCGCTGTCGCTGGCAACAAGACAGAAGCCGCCTACGTTGTTACTGTGGAGTAGATCCATCGCGTCAATTATCATTGCACTATCTGTGGAATTCTTGCCAACCGTATACCTGAATTGCTGCATGGGCTGAATTGCATGTTTATGAAGCGAAGGCTTCCAGCTATTCATGTTTGTAGTGGTCCAGTCTCCGTATATCCGCTTGACCGTTATCAGCCCGACTTTACTGACCTCTGCCAGGATTTGAGGAAGAAGAGACGCCTGGGCATTGTCACCGTCAATCAGTACTGCAAATCTCAGTTGTTCAGATTGTTCATCCATTGTGCACCTCTTTGGTTATCGACTGACGCCAAACCCCTATAGGGATAAAGCCTATGGGGTTTCGTAAGTCAATTCACTACGCATTTACGAAATTCTACTCCGTATGTACAGCAAATAACAAGGGGCAACAGAATAACGGATTGCGCGGTCTTCCAGTCGCTTTTAGGCGCTAAGGGATAAATTCAATTCCGCCTTTGGTAATCTGGCTCAGAAGACGCCGAATTCCAGGAACACCATACCAATTAGGCCTACTACAAATCAGGTATTATGTCCCCAGAATACCGGCACCATTGCCTTGTTGAGATGCACTATTCAATGCCGCAAGCAGAAGCTTAGCAACAAACCCTTCCATAATATTGGCAAGGTCTAATATGTCCACTAATTCGTCCTCTATCTTGCCACGATGAAGTATCTGACTTCGCAACTCATAGCAGCGAGTGAAGAAATCAGCCGATGATTGTCCGTCAAAAAGTTCATTAGGGATTAAGCGACCAGCAAGCGTACGTCCAGCCTGACCAATCGATTGATGGTTTAATCGTTCGAGGCTGCTAATAATTGAATCCCTCGTCTGCTCGTCTACTGTTGACAGCCGAGTCTTGGCTATAAAGTCTTCCACTAATTCTTCTACCGCATCAGAGCGCCTGAGCGGCTCCAAGAGTGCTTCGACTGTTGTCACGAGCGTGATGAAACGACTGCGTGCGGATACATCAAAGAAGGAGCTCGCGTAAATTTCGCTTGCGAGCACCTGCTTTTCTGTAAGATGCCGAGCGTGAAGATATTCGCGTTGGAAGGTATCTATTAGCCTAGGCGGAGACTTACCCACCGTCGCCTTCACGTCGCCTCTAACGAACTTCAGTTTTTCAACGTGCTCATAGACGTCAATCCCGTGTATATCATTCCTGACAGGGCATCCATATTGCTTTTGCAACGTAGCCAAGCCTGCTTTCGTTACACTACTTCGTTGCTTTCCATCGCCAAAATCTATGCCTAAGCGCTGTTCGATAGCCCAGTAAAGAAGTGCGCGTTTGGTTTTCTCGGCAGCATCTCTTGCTTGGTCTTCTGAAGCGAACGGCCCTCCTAAAACGGCAACCTGAGCGTGGTCTTTTATTGGCGTTCCAATGGCCCCACTGCGCATCCTGATGCGCTCGCCAAGCGGTAAAACTAATAGTTCAATCTCTTCTACATCGGAACCGATTCGATACGCCTCAGGAAAATTGAATCGGAGCCTGAAATCGTATAGTGGCATAATCAAAGCTAATTATAGCATCGCTTTAGCCTTGGGAGAAGAGACTGCTTAATTCAAGCGGCACGCCTTTTAAGCAGTGAGGAACAATATGACGGATTGTGCAGTTTTCCAGCCGCTCTTAAGCGCTAAGGGATAAACTCAATTTCGCCCTGGCTTAAGCTCTTTTCCCCTCTTTGAGGCTCAAGAAGTCCGAGTTATATTCTTCAATTAGCCCGGCATCGGCAAAACTGAAGTAGCGATTCTCGCCGATGATGATGTG
>JALHUO010000193.1 GCA_022866545.1 Dehalococcoidia bacterium
AGGCTTGACATGTCGGAGTTTATGGAGCCTCACAATGTGGCCCGCTTAGTCGGAGCACCACCAGGCTATATTGGTTACGAGGAAGGTGGGCAATTGACTGAGGCAGTGAGACGGAAGTCCTATTGTGCTATTCTTCTCGATGAAATTGAAAAGGCGCATTATAATGTATTTAACATCCTGCTCCAGATCTTCGATGACGGCCATTTGACCGATGCCAAAGGGCGCAGGGTTGATTTTCGTAACAGCATAATAGTTATGACCAGCAATATTGGTGCCGAACTTATCAAGCGTCATATGAGCCTCGGTTTTAGTGCTCACATCGAAGGCGAAGGAAAACAGCGGGTGGAGTACGAGAAAATGAAGGAACAAGTACTCGGCGAGATGAAGAAAGGATTTCGGCCTGAATTCCTTAACCGCATTGATGCCACTGTAGTGTTCCACGCCTTGAGCGAAGAACATATCCGCCAGATTGTGGATTTGATGCTTAAACAGGTTATCGTTTCCGTCGGGGAGAAGAATATCACATTGGGAGTAACTGACGCAGCCAGGGATTTTCTGGGCAAGAAGGGTTATGACCCTGATTTTGGAGCCCGCCCTCTGCGGCGCACCATACAGAACTTAGTTGAAGATCCACTCTCGGAACGTTTGCTTGAAGGAAAATTCCTGCCCGGACAGACGGTGGTCGTAGATTGTGTGGATGATAGGATCGTAATGGAATCGAAGTCGTTGGTTATGGAGACTGTATAAATATGCCTAAAGAAGTAATCGAAGCGCCATTACCCGGGAAGATAGTACGGGTTGAGGTCACCGTGGGTAACACGGTCCAAGAAGGCGGCGTGATTTGCACCATAGAAGCCATGAAGATGGAAAATCCCATATTATCTCCAGTAAAAGCTTCAGTTGTAGAGGTGGCAGTTTCCCCGGGGCAGATAGTTAAGACCGGGGAAAAGCTAGCCATTATCGAGTATTAGTTATCTTGACCAGCAAAGTTGAAATCCAACAATCAGGGCAAATCTAAATTCAAAAGTGTCTTCGTTTGTCAGCAGTGCGGCAAAGAAAGCCCCAAGTGGTTAGGACACTGTCCTGATTGCCAAGCGTGGAATAGCTTTGCAGAAACTAGGGTCACTCTATCCCGTGCCCCCAGCAGTCCTCACCCTAGCGGAAACAAACCCCAAGAACTCTCCCAGGTACAGAAAGGTGACTTTCCCCGCTTTCAACTTGGTTTCACTGAGGTGAATCGAGTCCTAGGAGGTGGTTTAGTTCCAGGCTCTCTCGTGCTTGTCGGTGGCGAGCCGGGAATAGGGAAGTCAACGCTCTTGCTCCAGATTTCGGCCTTGATGGCTGAGTGCAGCAAGGTTGTCGCCTATATCTCTGGTGAAGAATCTGTCAATCAGGTTAAGCTTAGGAGTGAGCGCCTCGGCATAGTGGGCAAGGGGATATATTTTCTCTCTGAGCCCGATTTGGCTGCCGTATTGGAATGTCTGGAGGGACTCTCTCCTCAACTTGCAGTTGTGGATTCAATTCAGACTATGTATCTGGAAGATGTAGCTGGGATGCCTGGCAGTATTTCCCAGGTTCGGGAATGCACCTGGAGGTTGGAGAGGTGGGCAAAACAAAACAATGTGCCCCTGTTAGTTACCGGACATGTGACCAAAGAAGGAGCCATCGCCGGTCCGGGAACGCTCGAACATATTGTCGATGTGGTTCTTTACTTCGAAGGAGAACCGTTTAGTAATTACCGAGTGTTGCGCAGCGCCAAAAACCGGTTCGGTTCCACAAACGAGGTGGGGATATTTGAGATGAGCGATAAGGGACTAGTAGAAGTTGACAATCCCTCTCAAGTCTTCCTATCCGCATATAAGGACGAGACTATGGGCTCAATGGTGGTGCCTACTCTCGAAGGGAATCGGCCCTTGTTGGTCGAGATTCAGGCTTTGACTACTTCTAACAATTTTGCTCCACCAAGGCGCATCGCTAACGGTGTTGATTTCAACAGGCTACTGTTGATAATAGCCGTGCTCACGAAGCGCGCCGGACTAAAGCTTTTCAATCAGGATATTATAGTCAACGTCACGGGCGGCTTAAAAGTGAATGAGCCAGCGGTTGATCTAGGCATCGCCTTAGCCATTGCTTCCAGTTTTCGCGACGCCAAGCCAATTTCGGGCTTGGTTGCTCTAGGAGAAGTCGGGTTGAACGGAGAGCTTAGAGGAGTATCACAACTAGACAGAAGAATCGCTGAGGCCATCAGATTAGGTTTCCAATCCTGTCTCATACCCAGACTTAAATCCAAACCATCCTTTGACTTCGCTGATGTCCAGCTGATCCAGGCTGGCTCGGTGGCTGAAGCTCTGAGACTGGGACTCACAAAGGAAGGTTAGAAAGACATTGTCAAGGACGAGAACACACAGCAGGAATAGAACTCGTAAGTTAGGCGTGGTCATAGTCGCTGGCGGGACTAGCCAGCGGATGGGTGGTGTGAACAAGCTCTTTGCCTCTCTCAGGGCAAAACCTCTGCTTGCTTGGTCTGTGGATGCCTGTCAGAGATGCGACTTGGTCGGGCAGATAATCCTGGTATTGAATGACAAGGACTTAGCTCGGGGGCAGAGATTGAAAAAGGAGAGAAACTGGTCTAAGGTTGGTCTATGCCCAGGCGGCCCGCGCCGACAAGACTCAGTGAGAGAAGGGTTGAGGCAGTTGAGGCACTGTGATTGGGTCATGATTCATGATGGAGCTCGACCTTTCTTGACTCGGGATTTGATCGAAGATGGGCTGAAGACGGTCGATGAGTTTGGTGCCACTGTAGCCGCACTGCCAATTAAAGACACTATCAAGCTTGCGAGTAGCCGTAATTTGATTAGAGAGACACTTCAGCGTGACAGGTTATGGGCGACGCAGACCCCTCAGATATTCAACTTTGATATCATAACCAGGGCGTATGAAAGCCTGACGACAGAGGTTACTGATGATGCGGCGGCTGTGGAACGCCTAGGATACAAAGTACACCTTTACTTGGGCGATCACAGAAACATGAAGGTGACAACACCTGAAGACCTGGCATTAGCACGTGTCATCGCAAGAAAATGGAAACAGAAGGACTAAGGGTTGGCATTGGCTGGGATAGCCATCCTCTGGTCTCCGGGCGAAAGCTAATTCTGGGAGGCGTCGATGTCGCTTATGACAAAGGCCTGTCGGGTTGGAGCGACGCTGATGTTGCAGTTCATGCCGTAATAGATGCTTTGTGCGGTGCCGCTGATTTGGGCGATATAGGCACTCTATTCCCTCCTCAGGAACTGGAATACAAAGGTATTTCCAGCTTGGTCTTGTTAAACAAGACCGGCGAGCTCCTCAAAGCCAAGGGGTTTAGGGTAGGCAACATTGATGTTACTATAATAGCTCAAGGCCCAAGGCTATCCCCTTTCATCCCTGAAATGAGAAAGCTCATTGGCCAGGCCTTGGGCATAGGTTCAACACAGGTAACAGTGAAAGCCACCACGACTAACGGTTTAGGCTTCATCGGTAGAGGAGAAGGAATGGCTGCGCAGGCTGCGGCCTTGATCCGAAAGAAATGAAATGTCCGAAAGTCGACAGAGGCCTGAAAAACCCCATTCCCTCAGGTAGAAGCTGAGGAAAAGGAGCAAATGCTTATTGTTGGTCTGACAGGGGGTTTGGGGACAGGCAAAAGCACCGCAACGAGCTTCTTCAAAGATTTGGGGGCCTATGTAATTGACTGGGATCAGCTGGCTCGGAAGGTAACCCATCCTCACTCACAGGCTTGGAAAGAAATAGTAGAGCATTTTGGAGAGGGCATTGTGAATGATGACCTCACTATCAATCGACAAAAGCTGGCCGATATAGTATTTTCCGACAAGAAAAAACTGGCGAAACTAAATCAGATAGTCCATCCCGGGGTATTTGAGGAAGACGAAAGAATCACAAATGAGATTAAAAGCCATGACCCCGATGCTTTGATAATCAAGGACATCCCGCTATTGTTTGAAGTCGGCCGCCATATATCTGTGGATAAAATAGTCGTCGTGTCTGCGAGTGAAGAGACTCGATTAAGACGATTAGAAGAAAAGGGGATTATTCGGGAGGATGCCCTTAACAGGATGGAATCCCAACTACCCCTGCAAGAAAAAATCAAATCCGCCGATTTTGTTATTGGTAATGATGGATCCCCTCGGGAAACAAGGAGGCAGGTAGAGAACATATATTCTTTGCTGAGTAGAGAGGGGAAACATAGAAAGCAGAGGGTGAAGGAGGGACCTTCACGGAAAACAAGCCACCGGTGAATCTCAGTAAATCATCATCAGGAGGTGATTTGGTGAATCAAATCGAGGCAAAACTAGAACAAGCACTGAACAAAGTGCTTGTCCCGGGGATAATGCGTAGTCTGGTACAGATGAACCTGGTTCGAAGCGCGGAAGCTAATGAGGGAAAAGCGAAGGTAACTTTGGCCTCGACTGCCATCCCCACCCAACATCATATATTGCTGAAAGACCAAGCAGTAGCAGCAGTTAGCAAGCTTCCCGGAGTGGAAGAGGTTGTTGTCGATTTTGTCGAAGCGAATCCCAAGGAACTTAATCAGATTGATAAAATAATAGCGATAATGAGTGGTAAAGGAGGAGTCGGCAAATCTCTGGTAGCTAGTCTGTTAGCTGCCTCTTTTGCCCGGGAGGGAAAAGAGGTGGGCATACTTGACGCTGATATTACCGGCCCCAGTATCCCCAAGATGTTCGGTTTGAATGCTCGCCCCAGCGGCAGCGAGACAGGCATTTTGCCCATACTATCGAGGTCGGGAATTGAAGTTATGTCCATGAACTTGCTGCTGCCTAGCGAAGATGAGGCGGTCATCTGGAGAGGTCCCCTCATGTCCAGGGCCATCACGCAATTCTGGGAGGAAGTTCTTTGGGGCAGGCTGGACTATCTCATAATAGACCTACCCCCGGGGACTGGAGACGCCCCGTTGACAGTGCTTCAGACAATACCCATCACAGGGGTAATCGACGTGTTTACGCCCCAGGAGTTGACCGAGATGATAGTCAAGAAAGCGGTGAGAATGGCACAAAAGATGAATGTTCGAGTTTTGGGAGTAGTGGAGAACATGAGCTATCTTGTATTGCCCGATACTGGTAAGAAACTGGAAGTCTTCGGTAAGAGCAAGGGGGAGGAAATGGCCAGGGCTTCTGGAGCTCCACTGTTGGGGAGGTTGCCCATCGATCCGGAGTTAGCCAGGTTGTGCGACGAAGGAGAAATCGAGAAATACAGCTCGGATGCGGTGTCTGAGCTTTTTGCCAATGTCGTCGCAGTTCTGAATGGAAAGACCTCAGGGTAGGAGTATACGTACGCACGGTAGGCTGCCCATGAAATCGCTTTCTAGAGGTGCGTAGAAAATGGTAGAAGAACTTGGTGACCCGTTCAAGGAACTGGAGCAATCCATCATGGACGACATGAAAAGAGTCTACTCAGAGAAAACAATTGATCATTTTTTGAACCCCAGGAATCTGGGAAGAATTCCAGCCCCCGACGGAATGGGCAAGATGACTGGTTCCCATGGGAGCACTATGGAAATACACCTTAGGGTGAAAGACGACAAGGTTACGCATGCTTCTTTCTGGACGGATGGCTGTGGGTGCAGCATTGCCTCAGGCAGCATAGTCACCGAACTGGCTAGAGGGAAGAACGTTCTGGATGCTCACAAGATAGCCCAGCAAGATGTTCTGGATGCATTGGGCGGGCTCCCTGAGGATGACGCCCACTGTGCTCTTTTGGCAGCCAACACACTTAAGGAGGCAATCAAGGATTACATGGCTTCCAAGAAAGAGCCCTGGAAAAGAGCCTACAAAAGCGGCCGGCATTTGAAGTAATTGCTATGATTCAGAAATTGGCATTCCGGTTAATAGAGCTTGAGCCATGAGAAAAGGGCACAGCCTGGAATTGAAGCCCATCGGGATAATTCATTCTCCTTACAAGAATACAGGGAAAGCTCCCTATCAAGGCCATAAGAGTGAGAAAATTTCCCGGATAGAGGTATTCAGCGAATTCGAAGAAGGCTTACAAGACATTGAGGGGTTTTCCCATATCATCGTCATATATTGGTTTCACGAGTCTCAGGGATACCATTTGTTGGTTAAGACGCCGTGGGACGATGTCCCACACGGTCTCTTCGCTACGAGGTCGCCGCACAGGCCCTGTCCCCTGGGATTGACTGTCGTAGAGCTAATGGCCAGGCAAAAGAATATTCTCAAGGTGAAGGGACTGGACGCCACAGACGGCACCCCTCTTCTGGACATCAAGCCATATATTCCTGGGGTAAACCAAAGGTCGGCTGCCAAGCCTGGCTGGTTTAAAGGCAAGCTGAGACAGGGAACATGCTGACAGCAACTCATATTCTCATATTGCTGGCTGCCGGGGCGGGCACTGGTTTTGCCAGCGGACTACTGGGAATTGGCGGCGGCTCCATCATGATTCCCATCAGTTACTGGCTTATCATGGCTATGGGCGTTTCTCAAGATCTCGCCATCAAAATAGCCTTCGGCACAAGTCTGCTGGTGATTTTGCCCACAGCCATAAGTGGGAGCTGGGCGCATAGTAAGAAGAAGGCAGTACGCTGGAAGACAGCCCTGGTTCTAGGGTCGTGTGCCCTGGTTGGCGCTCTGGTGGGAGCCACCTTGGCAGCTCACCTTCCTGGTGAGATACTGAAAAAAGGGTTCGGAGGTTTGGTCCTGGCTATCGCCCTATGGATGGGGTTGGGGATAATGCAGACGTTCAGAAGAGAGGATGCAGAGCTACGGGAAAATCTTGGGCTTGTGGCAGCTTGTGGTTTCCCCATAGGCATGGTAACCGGACTGACGGGTCTCGGTGGTGGGGTGCTGATAGTCCCAGTGTTGGTGTTAGCGTTGAATTTTCCCATGCACATCGCTGTGGGGACATCGGTTGCCTCCATAATACTTGCCAGCCTTGGTGGTATTGTTGGCTATATAGTAAATGGACTGGGAGTATCTGGCCTTCTTCCCTATTCCATAGGGTACATAAATCTCCCTATATGGTTGTGTTTGGCAGCTACCAGCATACCCTTAGCCCAGCTTGGAGCGCGTGCAGCACATGCCCTGCCTGCGAAACCCCTAAGGTACATCTTTATTGCTTTTGTGGTCTACGCAGGGTTAGAGATGATTGGCTTCTTTGGCTGGATCAAGGGCCTGCTGACCTAGAAGGCGCCCAGAATTACCGATCTGGCTGCACTTGCTCGTCTACCAGAGTACGCTGCATATCGGCTTTAGAAACTCTAGCTGTGTAGAGAACAGGCAGGCAAGGAGAAGCAACCCCAGAACTATCAATATTGTGGCACCCACCGGCCTGGAGTACTTTGTATATCGGTCCCCCAGGCTTGAAGTCAGAGCAAAAGCGGCTATGCCGAAGATAACGAGGTCATCCAGCATGAAAAAGAGAACATACAGCAGGATGTAGCCATAGTGTTGCAAGGTGGTGAGGCTGGCCAGGGACAGGACTCGAGTAAAAACTGCCGGGAGCGCTGCCGAACAGACAAATTCGACAGAGTTTACGGCAAAGGCCAGAACTATAATCCCGATTATCGTCCCCACAGTTATGGGGGAGGACACAATTTTCTGTACCCTGGTCATCGTCTTTGTCCGAGACTCTTCGCCCGTGACTTCACAGACGATGGCGCCCTTCGTCTTCACCACCTCCCTTACCTGTAATATCCCTCCACCCAGAGCTACCAAACCAATCACGATTGTCACTGGCTTGACATAGCCGATGAGCAGGAAAGCGTTGAGCCACGCTGTCATGAACAGGAAATACAGGATGCCTGAAGCCAAAACAAAAGAGCCGACAATCAGCCATATTCTCTTTCTATCTCTCAAGGTTGCTACCAAAGATATAAGGTAAACAAGCACCCACATAGCACAGGGGTTGAAGCCGTCCACAAGCCCCAAGATTACCGCCAGAGCCGGAAGCGAATAATCGGCAAGCACAATCTCTCCTATCAACGGCAGCACAATAGTGTCTCGGGGTTCTTCACCTGTCGGCGGCGGGCAGTTTCCCGCCAGACATTGCTGCAAAGCTTCCTCAATCGCTCTACCTGTCGTATTCTCCGATTCCCACCCGCCAAATACTTGATTCCCGAAGATGGTTACGGGGAAGTCTGGCTCATATTGTATCCCTCGCTCTTCAAGCATCTCGGACAATAGGGCGCTTCCTGCAGGTGTAGTGGCGTCGTGAGGAGTAATGTTAATTGAGTAGGTATTCTCTAGTTTCTTATTAAATGGCTCTTGTTCTTCACAGTGTGAACAGCCCGGAAGATAAAAGAAATGGACCTCAAACCCTCCGCCAGGACTTGGAGTCCCTTGACTCGTGAATCCGATCACTATTCCCAGGACTATCAGGGATATAATCAGGTATCTCTTGAAGCGGTCCCGGAAGGTGTTCTTCAGAAAATTCGCCAATCTGTTATACATTGAAAAATGCCAAGTCAAGATACCTGCTCTCGTTCAGGATTGTCTACAGGAAAGGCACACGGTGTCGACGTCGCCCTCGGGAGGATTATGTCCTTCGCCAGAACTGCCATTCATGCTGAGCAGCCGGGGAACGAGCAGCTGTTGCAGCTCACCACTTGGAGAAGCAGGTTCTTAACGGCCTTATTAACGCCGTCATACGACACCATCGCCGTGACAGTGACGTCAATGGTACCGGACGGGCTCGGGGCAGTCCAGGTAATCACGGAGCCTTCGCCAGTAATATTGCCGCCCGTGGATGACCACTCATAGACCAATTCGCCAGCGCCCGCGACAACACACTCAATACTATAGTCTCGCGCTTTTCCGACTTTATATCCCCAAGAGTATGTCTTCAGGTAGCAATGTTCCGCCGTGACAAGCAACTCGTCAATAGTCGGTGGTTGCTCTGTCGCCACGGTGATACCCAGGGTTCTCGTAGCCGAGGTACCATGACCGTCCCTAACCACAACTGATACGTTGTATACACCAACTTGCTGAGGAGCGGCCCAGCTTACGGCTGCGCCGGTTCCAGAAATATTGCCTCCGCTTGCTGTCCATTCGTAACTCAGTTCGTCCCCATCGGGGTCCGAGGCATCGCAGGTCACATTGAGACTACCCGAGGGAAGAGTCCAGACTGAATTGGCTGTCAGATTGCTAATCGTCGGCGAACTATTGCGTTTTACGGTGACGGCCACATAGTCAGTGACTGCGCCACCGCGGCCGTCGCTCACGATCACGGTAACATTGTAAGAGCCTACAGACCCGGGAGCGGTCCAGGTAACCCTGGCTCCTTCTCCACTTATTGCGCCTCCGTCAGCCGACCATCCATAGCTCAGCTCGTCGTCATCGGAGTCTGTAGCGTTGCAGACGATTTGGCAGGTCCCCGAAGGGACCACCCTGTCCGGTTCAGCCTCCAGATTCATGATCGCAGGCTTATGGTTGGCCAACATAGTGTCCAACAGGACTCCAACTACCACTGCTGCCACCACAATTCCTATGATTATCGCAAGTCTCTTTTTGTTCATTAGCTTACATCTCCTGAATCCGCTTTCTGTTCAAGGTCGCATCAAAACACAGTGTATATTATCACTTTTCCAAGATGGAGGAAACTATCGCTATTTGGCGTTCGTGCCTGCAGGTCTTATTCCAGAGGATTACGGACTTGGCTGGCATTGGCATTGGTCTGCCAATCTCATCCAAAGGTGCACTCTGAGCAAGCTACCACTTCCAAGATTACACTTCTTCTAACCCAATTACCCAGAGAATCGAATACCTTTGCTGTGACCGTGACAGTGATCACCGCATCCGGAGCCGTCCAATTGATAACGGAATCCTCACCGGCAATGTCGCCGCCTGTGCATGACCATTCATAAGTCAGGTTGCCGCTAGTGTTGGAAGAGGCAACGCACTCGATGCTATAATTCTGTGCCTTCCCGACCTTGTACCCGACAGGGCTCTCTTTCAAATACTTATGGGCGGCGGTAACAATCAAATCCTCAATTACTGGCGGAGGGCCGTTCGATGCGATCAGACTTATCGATGCTGTGTCTTGCCGGCCTTCGCCGTCCGTGACGTTAACTACGATGTCATACATACCAACTTGTTCAGGGGCAATCCAGTCAACAACTGCACCAGCGCCCTCAATACTGCCTCCGCTGGTTGACCAATGATAAGTCAAGCCGCCTCCACCAGAACCTGAAACAATACAGGTCACCCCAATGCTACCCAGAGGAGCGATCCATTTAGCTTCAGCCTCCAGACTGGTGACAAACCATCCCGTGCAAGACGAGGCCAAGAGCAGTACCACTGCCACTCCAATTACCAGGGATTTTCCTGTCTTCATCGCCTTATCTAATATATTACCACCTTCTTCTTCAAAATGCTGACAGTGACGCCGCCCGTCACGAATTGAGGTCTATGTCAGCAATATTGGATGTTGGCAAGAGAATTCATGCTGGCGTCAGTACCTTCGCTTAAGGTGGTAATCTGGAATACCATCTGTGGTGCTGTATCACTGTGCAACTGGAATCACCCTTATTTCGTCGCCCACTGCAACGCCCAGAAAATCGCAGGCGCTTCCGTCTCTCAGCGATATTTCAAGATAACCGCTGCTACCTACGACAGCCATTACTCCTTCTTTCTGCGCGTAATAGTCGCTGATACCCTGGATCTGTCGCCCACCTACCTCAATAATGACGTTCTTTCCGGGTAGATCGTTGTTCTTGATATTTGCAATCAGGTTGCCAAAGCGATCTATGTGTAAGACCTGGCCAACCAGATTGCCGTCTGGGTCAACCGATGGCTTCGGTATGGAAAGAATGTGCAGAGAGCTGATTTTCTCCCCAAATTCATAAAGGGAAATGCCCAGAGAAAGGCCAGCAGCCACCGGGGCAAAAATATCTCTTCCGTGGAAGCTAGGACTGACTGGATGACGCCAGAAGCGAGGGTCGGTAATAGCTGCAGCTTCAAGACCGGTCTTAAATACTATCTCTGTGAGACCGTGAGTTTGTTCAATTACCGAGCGACTTTCAACAGAGAACAAATCATCAATCACGTAGCTGAGGATGCCGTTATCGGGGGCAACAAAGATAGCCGAAGGCGATTTCAGTATTATTCCCCGGCGCTCACTGCCTACTCCAGGGTCAACAATAGCTACGTGAACCGTTTGCTTGGGGAAGTAGCGATAGGCAGCACCAAGTATGAAAGCAGCCTGAAGTACGTCCTGCGGCTTGATGGAATGACTAACATCCACGATGCTAGCTTCAGGGTTAATGTTTAAGATGGCGCCTTTTACGGCAGCAACATAGGCATCATCATATCCAAAGTCGGTAGTGAGGGTTATTATGGGACTCATCTATGGATACTAAGGCTGCGCAGCAATTAAGGTAGCCAGAACTACAAGCACGACAACTAGAATTATGGTCAGCTTGACAAGCGTGTTCTCTATCCCTCGCCGGGTGCGGTACACCGAGTCGGCTTGCCCGAAGATGCCCCCTATGCCTCCACCGCGTAACTGGAATAGCACAGTGGCAATTAAAGCTGCTGAAACTAGTATCTGAGCGACCAAAAGATAAGTAGGCAATTCATTTACCTCCTAGCTCCTGCATAATGATTTCTCTTACCAAACCTGGATTAGCTCTTCCTCTGGTAGCTTTCATTACCTGCCCTATAATAAACGTCAAGGCTTGTTGTTTGCCAGATGCATAGTCTGCTATTGCCCCAGCATTACTAGCCATCGCCTGCTTTACCGCGTCCCTTATTTCAGCAGTATCACTAATCTGGCTGAGTTTCTTTTCTGTGACAATCTCGCTGGCTTCCTTGCCACTCTGAAACATCTCCTCAAACACTGCTTTGGCCGTCGGTCCGCTTATAGCACCGTTATCCACCAAAACAAGCATGTCTGAGAGATGCTTCGGGCTTATTCTAGCATTTTCAATATCGGTGTTGGTAGCGTTAAGCAACCGGCTGAAATCTCCCAGAAGCCAGTTACTCACAGCCTTTGCTTTGCTAGAATCCATCAGCCTAACGCAGTTTTCAAAGTAATTCGCCATCGCCTTGGAGCTAGTTAGTATATTGGCATCGTACAATGACAAGCCATATTGCGTCGTGAATCTGTCTCTGCGTGCTTCGGGTAATTCAGGGAGCCTGGTTCTCATTTCCTCTGTCCAAGCTCGATCCAAAACCAGGGGAGGCAAATCAGGGTCGGGAAAATACCGGTAGTCCTCAGCATACTCCTTAGTTCTCTGTAGCACTGTTATGCCGGTTTCCTCTATCCAACCTCTGGTCTCCTGTACCAGCTCTCCTCCCTTCTCAAGCACTTTTCCCTGTCGCTCCGCTTCATATTTCAGGGCTTGGTAAACCGCTTTGAAGCTGTTCATATTTTTCACTTCCACTTTGGGCAACAGCTTTTTGCTACTTGCCGGGCGTATGCTTATGTTAGCATCACACCTGAAACTTCCCTCCTCCATATTGGCGGTGGATACCCCCAGATAACGCAAGATATTGTGTAACTTGATCAGGTAATCCCGTGCCTCCTCGGGCGAACTTATTTCAGGTTCGCTGACAATCTCCATCAAGGGTACCCCGGAGCGATTGACGTCTATCAGACTGTAATCGCCCCTGTGCAACAATTTAGCGGCATCTTCTTCAAGATGCACCCTGGTAATATTGATTCTTTTCCTGCTACCATCGCTATCAACAGTCAACCAGCCTCCTTTTCCAATGGGAGCATCATACTGGGAAATCTGGTAACTCTTCATGAGGTCAGGGTAGAAGTAGTTTTTGCGGTCGAATTTAGTATATTCGGGGATGGTGCAGTTCAAGGCCAGGGCAGTCATCACCGTATATTCTATTGCCTTTTCGTTGATGACAGGCAGGACGCCTGGCATGCCCAGGCAAACGGGGCAGACATGGGTATTGGGAGGAGCATTGGCATAATCAGCGCTGCATCCACAGAACATCTTACTCCTGGTCAGTAGCTGAGTATGAACCTCCAGGCCGATGACGATTTCGTAGGTCATAGCTTTCGCTCAGTATAACAATGTTGCTACGCAGAGGCAAGGAGCAGCCGAATTGACCGCGACTTGGGGTATTGCTAAAATTGAATTCGGGGATATAGCTCAGTTGGGAGAGCACTGCGTTCGCATCGCAGGGGTCGGGGGTTCGAATCCCCCTATCTCCACCAT
>JALHUO010000194.1 GCA_022866545.1 Dehalococcoidia bacterium
CTGGTGATTACTATGTCACCGAGACACCTCCGGCCGGCTGGGCCAAGGACAGCGTGGTGACCTCACCGGCCACAGTTTCTGCTGGAGATGAGTGTGGAGATGTCATAGTCACTGTCACCAACAGTCCTATTCTGGGCTGTCTGGAAGTCACCAAGGTAGTAGATCTTGATGACTACATGTTTGCCAGCAGCGCCAACTCTACCTTCATCATCACGGTGACTGGCCCGTCTTATCCGACGGGGCATAACCTGACTTTTGACCTCATAAATGGTGTCGTCCAGTACAGTCTGGATGCTAGCGGCAACACCGCCTGCCTCTGCCACCTCATCCCAGGCAGCTACACCGCCGCGGAAACTCCACCCGCTGGCTGGGGCGCTGTCAATATTACAGGCTCCCCGGCTACCGTGCAGGCTGGAGATGAATGTGGTAATTGTGCCGTAATCACGGTAACCAACACTCTGTTGATACCACATACCACGATAGACATAACCGCGGACTTCTTGGAGACAACACCGGGTGGCAATGTATGGCTACACATCTGCGATACTAATGATGGCGAAGTGCCGCTGACGAACAGCTATGTCGAGCTGTGGGCGGATAACGGCACCGGGCCCGTACTCATCGCCACTTTGGACGCGACGTCATCGAACTTCACGGGCGACGACCCGGAGTTGGGCGTCATGGACGTTGGCGAAACATGGTGCTGGGACTATCAGGTCACCCTCTGGGTCACGACCAACCTGACTGTTGTTGGTCACGGCACCGATGCGCTGGGCAACCCGGTGGACGGGCCGAGCTATCCGGGCGAACCCGGGACCTATCCCAGCGAGACCGATACAATAACGGTGCGAGTCGGTGGCGCCACCCGCACATGGGGCTTCTGGAAGACGCACCTGTACCTGGTCGAGTGGATGTTTAACGCAACAGCGCCAGGCAGTCCGCATATCGCATCCATAGACATGGGCACTTGGAACAACTATACCGGAGCACTACAGGCTCATAACATAAACTCCGTCTGCAGATACATGGGCCTAATGTGGTCTGATCAGAGCAAGAATTCTGACGCAACCAAGAAATCCCAGGCGACACCTAGATACCAGATAGATCAGGCGAGGATCCATACGGCCCATCAGGCACTGGCCGCCATTATGAACTCCTATATGCCTGGTGGTGCGCCGCTGCCGGCTGGCATAACGCTGGAATCCATCGCGACGATACTTTCCAGCAACAATGTCACTGCTATCCGCAACCTGGGTTCGGCGCTAGCAGACTACAACGAATCAGGCGATGATGTAGCGCTAGACCCGATCATGCCGCCGACCGGCAGGACCAACAACGCTGATCCTCAAGGTGCCAGAGCAGCTGGAGCAGCTTGTGAATCGTACTGGAACACACCGCCTGCACCAAAGGGCAGCAACAAGTAGTTCTGACTTGGTTCAAGCAAATTAGCTCGATAAGAGGGGGCTGCGAAGCCCCCTCTTATTTTGCTGCCCTGAGCTGCCTGCCTATTGCAGCCTTCTCTATCGAACAAGAGATAGTTCAATTGATTACGCCTCCGCCCTAGTACTATTTCCTTCCTGAACCAGTACCAAAACAGTACATTCTGGTGATTCTTTCTCCGCGGAGTCAAAGCTAAACTGAAAGCTGATGGAAGTGCCCTTAGTGGCTCCAATTCTTGTTGCAAACGGAGGTGTAAATGCATATAAAGAGGACGACAGTAGCGTTGGCGATAGCTATCGTGCTAATCTGCTCCTTGCCGACAATTGTTTTGGCGATTCCGCCAGATAATCATGTCTCAGGCTTCTCGTCACAGCAAATTCTGGTCAAGTTTAAACCCGGTACCAGCCTGCCCGAGGTAGCTGAGATTCATCGTCAGCTGGGCGGGCAGGTCAAGGAGACTATCCCCGGCATCGGGGTTCAGGTGGTAACGGTGCCCGAAGGACACGCGATGGCAAAGGCGAAAGCCTATTCTTCAAATGCCAGGGTGGCCTATGCCGAGCCCGATTTTGTAGCTCAAGCCCTGGGCAGCCCCGATGACCCGTACTTTGACCTACAATGGGGTCTGACCAAGATTGAGGCACCCCAGGCGTGGGAAGTGACCACCGGCAGCGGAAGTATCAATATTGCCATCCTGGATACCGGGGTCGATCTGGACCATCCCGACCTGGCGAATAAGATTGTAAGTAATATTGACTTCAGCACCAGTGCCACCACGAATGACGTTTATAATCACGGGACACACGTTGCCGGCATAGCTGCCGCCATGACCAATAACGCTATCGGTGTCGCCGGGCTGGGCTACACTTCAACCATAATGAATGTCAAAGTCTTGAGCGATACCGGCAGCGGATCTTATAGCGGGATAGCTTCAGGTATTATATGGGCGGCTGATAATGGAGCCGAAATAATCAATCTGAGCCTGGCTGGCTCATTCGGTGCGTCAACTCTGGAGGACGCCGTAAACTATGCCTGGAGCAAAGGAGTGGTGGTGGTGGCCGCCGCAGGCAATAGCGGCAACACCACGCCCATGTATCCCGCCTACTATACTAACTGCATAGCGGTGGCGGCTACCGACATTAATGACGCCAGGGCATCCTGGTCTAATTATGGAGACTGGGTAGATGTGGCTGCACCCGGGGCGAGCATATATTCCATGCGGAAGGATAACAAGTACGGGTACGGGAGCGGCACATCCATGGCTTCACCACATGTCGCCGGGCTGGCTGCGCTGGTATTTACCATGGTATCTGACGCTAATGGCGACGGGCAGCTCAATGATGAAGTGCGAGCGCGAATTGAGGCCACCTGCGACGACATTGGTATAATTGGTATCGGCAGTGGACGCATCAATGCCTATCGGGCAGTTCAAACCGGCGCTGCCACCGGAGCCGCTGTGGGGATTGTGACGAGCTCTGGAGATGGAATGTCCGTCGTCGGAGCTACGGTGAGCGACGGAGTGAGAACGTCATTGACTGATGCCAGCGGGCACTACGGGATCACTGGTATTCCTGAGGGGACCTACACCCTGACCGCTTCAGCTCCAGGTTACTACGGTGCCTCTCAGGCGGTATCCGTGGTGGCGCAACAGACGGCTACAGCTGACTTTGCCCTGCCGAAACTGCCAGCGCTCTGGGTGGAGAGCATCACCTTTGGAGTGTCGGGCAAGAATCTGTGTCTGACTGTTGAAGTGGTAAGCGAGAGCGGAGCCGTCGCTGGAGCTCAGGTGGCAGTACAGTTGACCAATGGTGTCCAAAACTGGAATTTCGCTGGCTCTACCGATAGCTCAGGCACTGCCACCTTTGTGGTGACGAGAGCTCCGACCGGCACTTACACGGCGACGGTGACGGCTCTCACTTTGGCGGGCTACTGCCGGGATACCACGCGGGGTGTTAACTCAGCCAGCTATACCCTCAAGAAGGGTGGTGGAAGAAGGTAATTCATAGAACAAGCAAGGCAAGCATAATGGGAGAGGGAGGCTCTATGGGTCTCCCTCTCGATTTTAGCAAGCTGCAATACTAGGGGTCTATGAAGCTGAAAGCACCAGGCCCAACCTGGACAAAGGGCAAGCAGCAATGCCAGCTTGGTTCACATGGCAACCCAAGAAGAGGGGGCTGGAAGCCCCCTCTTCTCTTGGTGACTCGAGCTCTCACCTGGCTCCTCCCCCATTAAGACAAAGAGAACCTGTGGCCGAGACGATGGCCTCGCATCCCTCATTCTCTGCTGCACACCTTCCCTAGTTGTCACTGCAGCTCTCTGCTATCTGCATCCTGGGATGACATCCCTGTACTTCTTGCCTATGACCATTATCTAGCCAAATTGATACTTTTGGGTGATTGTGTGGTTAGCTGAAGTAAGTTACTCTTAAGACAGGTTAATTGAAGAGGATATAGGTTAGGTAAAAATATGGGAAATGGCGAACACATGAGTGACATGATGACGGTGAGGGAAGTGGCCCGACTCCTTCATGTTCATCCTAACACCTTGAGGCGGTGGAGCAACAATGGGAGACTGAAGGCATACCGCATTACCGCCCGGGGTGACCGCAGATTCAAGCGCGAGGAAATCGCTCGCTTCCTTGCCGAGCTCAGCGAGGTCAGGGACAGCGTCGGCAGCCTCCGCTGAAACAACGAAGACCGCATGACAGTCACCAACCTCCTTTGTTGAGATAAGATAAGGGGAGGGGGAAACCCCTCCCCACCAGAGCCCACCGAACCTGTTGAGCGGCCCTCACATCTTCTTGGCTTGAGGCGCCTTTTTGATCTGTCCTGGTCGCTCGAAACAGATGACTTGGCCAGGTACTCTTTCACATAAGCCCCACCGTTGCGCGAGGCCAAAGCCTCGCACTATGTTGGGGACCTCAGAAATTCATGGCCTCTTCAAGACCTTATCATGCTGGCCTACATTGCGCACAACAATGGTTTCTCCAATCATCTCGAATGTCATCCGCAGTCTTTTGGAAGGGCGAGCCTCCCAGATGTGCTGCTTGCCTTCCATTTTCCTGACACGAAGGCCGGGGTATTTCGGATTATCACCTAACAAAGCAAGTGCCTTGCGAACGCTCCGTTTCTCGGCGCTCGCGAGCTTCTCGTACGCCTGTTCGAATAGCTCGGTGAAGACGACTTTCACGGCTAGGCTTTATCCTCAAGATACTTAACTGCCTCAGTGACGGAATTGAACTGTTTTACCCTGCCAGCTTTGATATCCTCATCTGCCTTACGTTCCCCTCTTTGCCACTCTTCAGTCCAAAAGTAGGCCTGGCTGGCGTCCACCAGTTTCTTTGGAGTCAATACTATGTGTCCTTCCTCGTCAAGCTTGACCTCAACAAAATCGCCGACTTCCATGCTAGTCTTTAGTCTGATTTCCTTTGGGAGAGTGATTTGCCCGCCACTGGTTAGTCTTGTTAAGGTGCCCATTGATGTTTCCCTCCATTATTGGCTCAACATTTCATTGATTCAATGAGATTGTACCACGTAACGGATAGCAATGCAAGAGAGACATGAGGCACTCCCTCTCCCTTAAGAGGATAAGAGGGGGTTATTTTCAGCACGCTGTTATGCTTTCCTCAGCATTCACTGCGTTCTTCATAACTCCTGCCGATTTTATCGCGACAATGTCGGGACAAGGTCGGGACCTAACCCCTCTTATCCCTTCGGCAGGCTCAGGGCAGGCCTCAAGAGGGGCGATTCGTGTAGTGCGACCCTTCAGGGTCATGCCGCCCCGCCGTTGCGCGAGGCTAAAGCCTCGCACTTGGGAAAAGATTGGGAGGGGACAAGCCCCTCCCCTACGAAAGCTATGTTTCCGAGTTCAGCAACTTACTGAGAACATACGGTTTAGTTAGACTGGCCCACACATCCTCCCGACCAACTAGGTCCTCTGCTCTACCTTAGTCACTCGGAATGGATGATTGAGCGAGGTACTGTTTCACGAAATTTATGGCATCTGTAGATGTTGGGTCAACTTCGTTCAGCATTGACAGATAGAAACTGGCATAGTCGCCCAGGTGGACTAAAGTCAACACCTGAGCTAAGGCGCTTTGCCCTCTGGCTTCTACGAATTCATAGGCGATTCCCGCTTTGGCCAGCAACTTGGCGGTAACCTCGTAGCGAAGCAGGTTCCGGGCATGGAGCGAAGAGGAGCGCAGCATAAACACGAATATCCTTTCCTTCACTTCGACGGGGAATTCGTAGCCGACTACGGCATTGTGATTGAGTTCAGGGAAGCTTTCAAAGAAGGCCCAGGCCTTGCTGTTCTCGTTAAATTCCCCCTTCCAGCGCTGAGCCACTTCTGAGAACATCTCGGCTCCATAGATGATTGCTATACGTCCCCACAGTTTGTTTGCTACCTGCTTGGCGGGATTAGAGGCAAGAGGCCTGGTTTCAATTAAGTCTCTGGACAGTTTCTTCAGAACGTCCGCCGACTCCTGCAAATCTGCCGACTTATCGGCAAGCAGACCAAGCTTCTGAAAAATGCCCACCAGGGGAACAAGACTATGGGGGAGGGCAGCCCTGGGAGGCGCCTGGTAGTCGATGACGAAACAAGGAATGCCTTCCTTGTCTGCCAGATGCTTGAGTTTCCCGCCTGAGGTGATGGCCAGCTTCTTGGCCGACGTTTCTAGCGACTTGTTGAAGGCAGAGAGTGTTTCTTCGGTGTTCCCTGAATAACTTGAGGCGATGACCAGGGTTCTCTCGTCAACAAATGCCGGCAGTCCATAGTCACGGTGAACCCAAACAGGGACTTTGCTTTCAGCAAGAGCCAGCCGACGTACAATATCGCCACCGATAGCCGAGCCACCCATCCCCAGGATGACGACTTTAGATATTCCGGCATATTCTCGGGGAAGCTCGAACCTGAGGACTTTTCCCCAGGCTTTCCGGCATTGCTCGGGAAACCCATGCAGGTGATCGAGCATTCCTGATTTATCGAACTCCCGGTAAACAGAGGCATTGTCTAGATCAATCATGGCTAACGTTCTATGTTGTGCTATCTGTGCCCTAATCGGCTGGCTATGGTTCACTTCAGTAGAATACTCTAATTAGGTGATTCAAGCAACTCGAATTGTCATTGCGAGCGAAGCGTGGCAATCTCTATCCCCTCCACAGGGATTGCTTCGTCTCTCCGCTCCTCGCAATGACAACAGAGTGTCACTAATCATGTGAACGAGCACATGTCATTGACATTTGGATGAGCGGACGTTAATCTTACTGAGACGGGCAAGGGTCCCCTCAGTGCGTGATGGTTATGGGTGAAAACAAGAAAAGGGTGCTTATCCTGGGTGCGGGCGCAGCGGGAATCAACGCGGCACTCGAGTTGAAGAAAGCTTCCGCCCGCGTGCCGGGGCTGGAGGTAACACTGGTGGATCAGCGAGACCATCATTCTCCTCTCCCGTTCATATGGCAGGTGGTCAGCGGGAGCGTTGACCCCGGTTATATCTCGTTCCCCTTGCATGCCCTGGTGAAACAAAAGAGTGCTGCAGGACCAGTTAAGTTCAGACAGAACCAGGTGCAGAGCATAGATGTGGGAAGGAAGGTGGTCAACACCGATGATGGAGAGGTGAAGTGGGACTATCTGGTGGTGGCTTTGGGCAGCACCACCAATTTCTTTGGCATGGCCGATGCCGAGGAGAATTCTCTGGTCTTGAAGTCTGTGAGGGATGCCGTGAGCATCCACAACCGCATTTTGGACAACTACGAGGCGGCATTGCGGGAAGGAGATGAACAGCGCCGGCGTGAGCTACTTACCTTTGTGGTGGTGGGAGGCGGACCCAGCGGAATAGAACTGGTGGCGGCTATTCAAGACTTCGTGCGCAAGGCATTGACAAGAAAGTACCCTGCCCTGACCCCTCAGGTTCGGGTGCTCCTGGTCGAGGCACAGGACGCGCTCCTATCCGGCATGAAGGCCAGAATGTCGGAACTGGCTATCAAGCGTCTGCGCTCTCGAGGAATTGAGGTCTTGCTGAAAACACGTATTACTAAGGTCTGGTCAGGTGGTATCCAGACTGCTGATGGACAGACCATACCGACTCGCACCGTTGTTTGGGTGGCAGGGGTGAAGCCTGTGGCAGTTGTGGAGTCGCTGCCGTTCAACAAGGCCAAGGGCGGACGTATCGTTGTCAATCAGCATATGGAAATCCCCGAGGCACCCGGGGTGTACGTGCTCGGAGATTGTGCCTACTTGTTGCAGGAAGGTGGCTCGGTACCCTATCCTCCAACGCAACAAGTAGCTCAACGACAGGGCCCGGCCTGTGCCAGGAACATCATTCGTGCCGTACAGGGCAAAGACCAGCGTCCCTTTCGGTACAAATTCAAGGGACAGGTAATATACATGGGCAGGAACCTGGTGTTGGCTCAGCTATGGGGCCGCGTCTTCGACGGTCTCGCTGCCGCGATGGTGCGGCGACTATATTATCTGTGGGTATTTGTCTCTTATCTCGGGCTGCTGACGGAACTCAGGAGAAAGCTGGGTGCAGTTCGTGAGTGGATCCCTGCCTACTTTTACCATCGCAATATGGCTCACCTGGAGTGAGTGGCATAGACAGAGCGAAGTTCAGAGACAGGCACGGGTGTTTACGCCATCTGTGCGATGTATGTTGATTATCGCCAGGACGCTGGTCAGTTGACTACCCTCGACAGCACCTGCTAGACTGCCGAAACACTCCAATATGAGCGCGTCAAAGGAGGCAAAATGGTAGACCCAAGAGTCGAAACCGTAGCTAGGATCCTGGTCGATTATTCTGTAAAGGTGAAACCGAACCAGCTGGTGCGAATAGCGGGTGCCCCTGAGGGTGCGCCGTTGATTCTGGCTGTCTATCAGAAGGTTCTGGAGCGTGGTGCTCACCCCTTTCTCCAGCTTGAACTGGATGAGGCAGGAGAGCTTCTCTATAGGTACGCCAGCAATGCCCAGCTTGATTACGTTCCCCCGTTTAGGAAGGACGTAATCGAACAGATTGATGCAGCCATCGGGATCTGGACAGACGTGAACACCAAGCACCTCTCCAATGCTGACCCTGCCAAGCAGTCGCGCCGGGCGACGGCGCTGCGTCCCCTGTCCGATCGATTTCTCGACCGTGCGGCCAAGAAGGAGTTGCACTGGACGGGGACTATCTACCCGACCCAGGCTTTCGCTCAGGATGCGGAAATGTCGCTTCGCGAGTTCGAGGATTTCGTTTATAGCGGCTGCCTGGTTCATGAGTCTGACCCCATCAAAGCCTGGAAGAAGATCTCCAGGGAGCAGCAGCACATCGTTGACCGGTTGAACAAGGCCAGGAAAATCCATGTCGTTGGCCCGGATACTGACCTCAAGCTCGAAGTCACAGGCCGGAAGTGGGAGAACTGCGATGGACACGAGAACTTCCCAGATGGAGAGATATTCACGGGGCCCATCGAGGATAGCGTGAACGGACATATCAGGTACTCGTATCCTGCCTGCGCTTATGGGCGAGAGGCGGAGGATGTCCGGCTGTGGTTCAAGGACGGCAAAGTCGTCAAGGCCACGGCGGCCAAGAATGAGGAGTTCCTGTTGAAGATGCTGAAGACCGACAAGGGGGCACGCTATGTGGGAGAGTTTGCCTTTGGTACCAATTACGGGATCCAGCGGTTCACCAAGAACACCCTTTTCGACGAGAAGATTGGCGGCACAATC
>JALHUO010000195.1 GCA_022866545.1 Dehalococcoidia bacterium
GCTGGCGAGCGTTATCGTTCACTGAGTAAGGTGGACCAGGCCCACCTCGTGGACAACATTGTTGCTTCGTTGGTCAAGACCAAAAAAGATATTCAGAATAAGGTGGTGGAAAACTTGACGAAAGCCGATGCTGAACTGGGCAAGCGCGTAGCCAAGGGGATGAAACTCGCATAGATATTAATTGGCACTACCAGGCCAAAGCGGTAGCCTTAAGCGATGAGATTTCTTCGGATTGAGGAGGAAGATCAGCCGATAGCCCGGAAGACTGGGAACTTCGAGACTACATACTGGTGATTCAATTGCCGATGGTGGAGCTGAGGGGATTCGAACCCCTGACCTCCTGCTTGCAAAGCAGGCGCTCTCCCGACTAAGCTACAGCCCCTTGGTCAACTATTCTATCAAATACTGTGCGGGAGCAAAAGTTTCACCCTTTTTAGTTGAGGACATAGCTGCTATACTAACAAAGAGGATACATAGGTGCCGAGTATGACTTTCTTAACGGCTCTGGCTGCAGGGCTTCTATCTTTTCTGTCACCTTGTATTTTACCGCTGGCTCCGGTGTACCTGGCTAACATAGCCGGGTCATCGGTTCTTGCTCCGGACCTTGCTGATCGAAGACATATCTTGCTCCACACGATCAGTTTCATAGTTGGTTTTTCTCTGGTTTTCACCGCTTTAGGGGCCTCTCTTGGCTTGTTGGGAGCGGCGGTGCCACAGAAAGTGTTGGAAAAGGTGGCTGGTGCTCTATTAATCACGTTCGGCATATTCCTAGTAGCTGCCAGCAAGGTGCCCTGGCTCAATTATGAGAAGCGCCTTGACTTTACGAGGGCCAAAGGCACAGGCTATCTGAGGTCTCTGCTAATAGGGGTAATATTCTCCCTAGGCTGGATTCCCTGCGTTGGCCCGATTCTGGGGGGCATACTAACTCTGGCAGCGAGCTCACAAACAGTGTGGCAGGGAGTCTATCTTTTGCTTGCTTATTGTTTGGGGCTGGGGCTGCCCTTCATCGCTGTGGGGCTAGCGTTGGGGGCAAGATCTCGATTCGTCAAATGGCTGGGTCGGCACGCTTTCGTGACCTCTGTAGTAGCTGCAGTGCTGCTTATTAGCGTAGGAGTCCTTATGTTGACCGGTTATCTGGAGTATCTGAACAGGCTTATGCCAGGAGGTTACTAACATGGCCAGCAGAATGTCGATAAAGGCAGCCCTGATTATGGCGATTCTTGCTCTACTTGGTAGCGCTCTAAGTTGCGATTCCTCCAGTCCGTCAGAGGCACCGGACTTCACGTTGTCTACCTTGACAGGAGGTAACGTAACCCTGTCTGACCTACAAGGAACTCCGGTCGTGCTTAATTTCTGGTCCATTTCCTGTTCTTATTGCAGGCAACAGCTGCCCTACCTCGAGAACGTGGCCAAACAAGCCGAAGGGCAGATCGAGGTTATAGCCGTCAATATGGTTGATAGTGCTGCAAGTGTGCAAAGCTTCTTCGGCGACTATGAACCAACCATGATAGTAGCACTGGATGAAAATGGAGAAGTCTTCGTGAACTACTGCCAGAATTTCGATAACTCACGAGGGTATATTCCGTTTACTCTATTCATTGATGGCGAGGGCATGGTGCGGTACAAAAGAATTGGTGCCTTTGCCAGTGAGGAGGCGTTGTGGAATACCCTGCACGATGTTTTTGGAATTACTGTTCCTTGAACTTCCTGAAGACAAGGGTGGCATTGACTCCACCAAAGCCAAATGAGTTGGAAAGCGCTATCTTCACCTCTGCCTTTCGGGCGATGTTGGGGACATAATCCAAGTCGCATTCGGGGTCTGGGGTATCATAATTTATGGTCGGCGGTATGATACCGTCCCTGATAGCAAGAATAGTGAAAATAGCCTCTACTCCGCCTGCCGCTCCTAACAAATGGCCGAGCATAGATTTATTGGAGCTGATGGGCACCTTTTTGCTGTGTTCCCCTAAGGCCGCCTTTATAGCTTTGGTCTCTGATACATCGTTGATAACGGTAGATGTTCCGTGGGCGTTAATATACTCAACGTCCGCAGGCGAGATGGTAGCGTCAGCCAGGGCTAGCTTAAGACACCGTCCTTGATTCTCCCAATCAGGCTCAGTTATGTGAAAACTATCGATGTTGGAGCCATAACCGATAAGCTCGGCATAGACTTTGGCGCCCCTTCGCAGAGCTGACTCCATTTCCTCGAGGATGACAACCCCGGCACCTTCTCCGATTACGAAGCCATCACGGTCTTTTTCAAAGGGACGGCTTGCCTTCTCGGGCTCGTTATTCCTTCGGGATAGGGCTCTCATCTTGTCAAATCCGGCAATGGCGAGGGGGAGAACGTAGGCATCGCTGCCTCCAGCAATCATGGCATCTGCCTCGTCATATTGAATAAGCCTGAAAGCATCACCGATGCAGTTGTTTCCGGTGGCGCAGGCGGTAACGACACATTTACTCGGTCCCCGGGCGCCAAAATCCATGGACACTTCCCCAGCCGCCATGTTCGCTGCAAACCCAGGAATAAAGAAGGGGGAAATCCTTTCTGGACCCTCATTACAAAGGGCGTGAAGGTTCTTTTCATACATGGTCATGCCGCCGGCACATGAGCCCAGCACTACTCCTACCCTGCTGGCATTATTCTCATTGATAGTCAATCGGGCATCATCTATTGCCATGCGAGCAGCCACCAGTGCGTATTGTATAAAGGGGTCTGTCCTTCTGATCTTCTTCTTATCCAAAAAATCTTCGGGATGGAAATCCTTGAGCTCAGCAGCAATTTGCACGTTGAGAGCGGAAGGATCAAACTTGGTGATTCTGGCTACTGCCGATTTGCCCTGGCACAGCTTTTGCCAGGATTCCTCAACGCCCGTAGCTAATGGAGTAACAGCACCCAGTCCGGTGATTACTACTCTTCTTCTAAAAGCTCTGTTCACGGTCGTTCAACACTCATTTTGTAGGCTGAAAGACTTGCTAAGCTGGTGTTCCGGTTTTGTCAGCATCGACACAGGCAGTAAGGAGAGGCACGAGTGCCAACTCCGGCAATCGCTACCTCTTAGATTTTTGATTCGACGTAGTCAA
>JALHUO010000196.1 GCA_022866545.1 Dehalococcoidia bacterium
GAAGTTCTATTCCGAGACAGTGCTGGTCGTGAGAAAAGGATAGTAGAAAACAACGTCTTCCTGGTTCTTGTGGGGAGGATAGAAACTTCCGCGGAGGTAGAGACTACAAAGCACAAGACTAAGTTTAGTTTGCCCAGGACATTGCTCACGGGCGGCATCCCAATCTGGCGAAGGGTTGATGAGAAAACCACAGCTCACTCTATTCAGGCTGAGTGTTTCGCCAGGCTCTATGAACGAAAATCATCAGATCCTAGTGTAGACATCCTTCAACACCACATGAATTATTCGTTCCTAGGAGCAAAGGTAGCTGCGTCCTCTTTCGCAAACTTTGGTACCGTTGTTCTGAGACTCCGAGAGGTATTCCCGCAGGCGATTTTTGATAACAGGCTAGCGAAACCTTCCGTGCTAACCACATCTCCCAGCCAGGTTTGGAAAGGTATTGAGATAAACTGCAAGTTGATTTACTTGTTCCACGCAGTGACTAGCGGTCGGCTTGGTAATCCATAGGATAACAGAATGGCTTATTGTTACGTGAAATACCAAGCAAGAGCTCTGTTTATGTGGAAAAACACCTTTTAAGAAAGAGCCTGTCTACAATCACGAACAATTAATATAGTTCTAAGTTCTTTTGTCTATACTGGAACCTTTCTTTCGATTTGTTTGACAGCATCCTCTGGCTTGAGAACCAATACGCCGAATTTATTCAAAAGTTCCTCGTGATGGTCAAGGAAATGCGGATCACTGGTGACAAATATGTCGCGCTTCCCAATTATGTGTCCAAAAATATGGTCGATATCTTCGGTTTGAGCTCCTTTCATAAGCTCACTAAGGTCATTGATCATCTTAGAGTCGTCTTCAGAGACAAGAAAGTCCGCAGAGCCGAGGTAGGATACATCCAGTCGAAATGCCGTACCTATTGTTTCTATCAATGGAAAGGACTGAATCTTGTTCCAAATAGGACTTTTGCCTTTCTCATACCATTTATCTTGAGTGTCAGATATTACTCGGGTAGTCATAGCCAATTCAATGTTGCCCTTTTCCGCGTGATTGACCAGTTCTTTTATGTACTTAGGATCACGTTCGAAATAATCAAAGAAGCAGTTGGTGTCAAGAGTAATTCTTAGCGGCATGGCGAAATAATATCATTCTTAGATTCCATCATCAAACGAATTCCCTAGTTCAGAAGAAGGTCTGTCAATATTACTCTGGCTGCTATACCAAATGGTGTTTTGTGTGAGCTCGTCACCGTTGCACAAAAGCCCGGAATGTCCAATCTCAGCGTCTTACACAACACCCTTTCTTAGTCCAGTTCAACGATCCTTACGTGCTATAATAGTGTGAGGAAAGGCTAGGGGAAAAGCATGGCATCCAATTACCTGATTACTTCATCCGCTGCTTTAGTGGCCATAACCTTGGCTATTTTCGTTTTCTTGCTACCAAAAACAGTCGAAATTCATAATACTAGATGGAAATCAATGCTGAATCTTGACATGCCTGATAACGTTCGCAACAGCAAGCGTTTTCGCACTGAAATCTTTTTGGACGACATCGGAATGTACGTTTTGGCCTTTGCTAGCTTATTATTGGCAGTATATTTTACTGCAATACTGACCAATGCTATTTCAGCTTATTTTGGCTTACCAGCAACATTTGTGCTCAACAACCCGCCTCAAATAGAATTCCTTCGCGCCCTCAAATGCCTGTTCTTTCTTCTGTGTGCAATGTTCACTGTTTCGCTCTTATGGCTGACCGCTGGTGGACTGATTAGTAAAAGACTACCTATTATCTTTAGAGCTTATGCAGAGATGACTATAGACGTCTCGCGAGCAATAGGCGTTAAACAGGATCTACTGAGCACAGCAAGAAGTTACTTGCAAGAAGATGCATATAATGAGGCAATTCTACATTCAGCCACTGCGCTGGAGTATGAATTACGCAAAAAGCTAAACCTCGGCCCCAATAACTCCTTCGCCGCTGTAATGAGCAAGCTCATTGACTCGGACCTTGCGTGGGTCAATCCGACAGAAATAAATGACCTTATTATAGCGAGGAACGATGTAGCCCACAAAAAAATAGGTAGTATCAACTATGGGGAGAGGGAAGCTAAGGAAGTTCTTGAGTCTGTGGATAGAATCTTGGGCCACCTGGACGTGTTAGGTGCTTCGACAATCTACGAATAGGTCAAACTTTTGACATGACACAACCTGAGTACGCTACTGCGACGCAGCCGCTGTTAATCAGGCTTCTCCAAGAAATACACGTGCCTGTAGTATTATGATTCAGGAAATTGCATTTACACGAATGCCTGTTCAACAAAATAGCGTAATGTTATCCTGCTTATTACTACTCTCTCTGTGAATCTACGTATTTGCGCCTGATTTTCAGCAGTTGACACAATCTCAAAACGAGCCTATATTGAACCTGCACAGTATCTGGGACACCGTAGATATTGCGCAAACTGGAGGCTAGCAAAGATGAAGGTGAAACAGGGGAATTAGCATCACTAAATAATGCGGCGGTGGCTGGTGCCCTTTTTATTTATAGGTTTAAATATTCAATAAAGGAGGTTTCGCAAATGAAACAATTTACTCATGCTTGGTTAGCCTTTATGGCGATAAAGAGATTGGAAGATGCCATACTGTCTCCTGATGACCGCGAGTATGCCGATGGGCTCATAAAGTGGTTCAAAAGCAATAAAGATGGTGTCATACGGGGAGCCTGGTATCCTGATTCGTTGATAAAGGATAATAGTAATAGCCATGTCCTTAAATTTGAGCCCTCTGATGAGACTGCGAAGGAGCCCAAGCAGCTTCCGGAGACATACCTGAGCTGTAAGTATGGTGAAAGCTCTCCGGTAAGGAATAAGGGTTTCAAGCTGGCTGATGAAAAGGATAACCTGCCCGACCGCTGTGAATCTCTCGCACAGTCCGTCAGTGACCATCTCAAGGTGCAGGAGAGCGAGGAGAAAGGGTCGCCGGTATCGCCCACGGATAACCAGGTGGCGCTATGGCTTTTCATGTTAAGTCACTATGTTGCCGATGCGCACGTGCCCTTACATTGTGACGGCAGGCAGTTTTCTGAAGGAGCGGACATACACGGAGAAATGGAAGGAGAATGGGATAAAGAGATCGGAAAATACTATGAAACCGATAAGAGTGATAAGAGGAATGAGCGATTCTTCTATGACCCACGCGGGTACCCGTTAAGGAATCCAAGCAAAGACCAAGAATATAAATCATCATATCTGAAAAAGGTTGAGGATGAACTGTCTAAAAGGAAATTTACTGAGTCATTTGGAACCGGAAATAAGAACGTATGGGACTTCATGAGCGCCATCTGTCAGCATTCTTATCTTCTTTCTTACTGTTTCCTGCCCGAGCAGTGTAACCCTACCAATGTCACACTGGAAAATTGGAAATCTTTAGGCTTATCCTTTGAGGAGCTCAGTGTTGCCGTTTTGGCCGACGCCATTGATTCCATTGCCCGTATCTGGTTCAGGGTCTGGCGAAGGTATGCGAAATGGGAAAAAGAGCAAAGAGAAGAAAGGAAAAGAGCTAGGAAATGAACGCGCCATCAACGGCGTATAACACGGGATGCGCTGGGTTGCATCACTCCTTGCCCTTTGGGTCGGCAACATGGGCTTTGGACTCACTCAGCGTAAGAGTGAATAGCAACGCAGATTCTATTCGAGGAAAGGCTGCGTTTTCTTGAAGGCCTTATGGCAGAGGTTATGATCATAGCTCATGAACCGGAGACACCCTGGTGGTGTCCGCGCTGCGGTGAGGATCTAGCAGATGCTATGATTGCAGAGAAAGGGGCTACCCATCCCGACATCTTCGTTCACGTCTGCCCGAGGTGCCACTTCTTTGTAACCCCGTGGGGAGATGCCCCTAAAGGTGCGGAAGTGGAAACTCTGCGCTTTGAGGCGAAAAGGTAGCTGGCAAGTTTACTTCATAGCCAACTGCCTATTCCAGAAGCCGGCTGAGAAAAAGCTAGCTAGCCTACAGTCATAATTGGTAAGACGGCAACGAGTAGGTGAGAGCATGGAAGAACGTCGTTGGCGAGTGGCCGTGCTCTCCATTGATGGTGAGCACTCATTAACCACCGGGCGCTGAACTTTCCGATGAGCAGTCGTGATTGTATCTCCAAACCCCCACCTTTCTTACGTTTTATACCATATTAACCAATCATCATTACGAACATAACGCTTAAGTCTGTTATCCCATTTCTTGGGCAGGCTTTTATTTAGCTTTTCCAGGAAAGGCAGAAGCGGGCGCTTTATTTCGGTATCGTTTTCAATATCGTCAAGTGGAATTTTCTCCCAACCAAATCGTTCACGGTATTCTGCGAAACCAAATCCGTCGAAGAAATTATCTACTCCTACTAAGGGCATATACCAGAGACTTGGGATACCGCGTGGATTCTCTTTAATCGGGATCTCATTGGCTAGTTGCTCGAGCAGGGCGCTACCCTCTTTGCTCCCTTTCAAGTTCTCCTTCAATTTTGCCAGTGTATCGAAGGTTATCTGCGGACTGACGAAAAGTACAGGTTTTCTTTGCTGCCTGCAGACCACAATCTCATGAACAGTCCCTACGCTGTAAATATTTGTAGGACAATATGATATTATAAAATCACTGGTATCAACCATTCTCAAATCTATATGCATCGATTCCCAAAATGTACCGGCACATCGTGCTCTGGCTTGAGCACCTTCTGGTGAATCCTCGAATGTCCATAATTCCCGTGTATTGGTAGTGTCAACACCTTCACGTCCATACTCATGTAATCCGCGAACCTCCGGTTTATTCCATGGGTCAAACACGGTAACTCCCATGCCACGTAGAAATTCTCCCGCCCGCGTTCTCCAGCCGTGTTTCTGTTCCTCTGCTCGGGAAGCTACAAAATCCATTGGCCCCGAGAGATAGACGCGAGAACCTTCCAGTAGTTTATTATCAGCCATATCTTCTCCTTTCTAATAGAGAGTGGTAATATCAATCTGCAATTCTGTTTTATAACCCGCACCAGGTTGATAAATGCTTCTTGAGAGCTTCCGAAAGATACGACTCTTGCCACTTAGGGTCGCTGGATAAATGCTGCCATATTTTTTCTCCGGCATCTGTCTTGTCCTTAACATAGGCTCTCCATCTATAATGAGAGTAAGTACCCATGCAGGCAACCGCATATGCTTCAGCGAGAGCTTTCAGGCCATGGACGACCACAAAATTCTCATCATTCTGCTGACTGGCCGATATAGAGAAATTGTGTGACCCGGTAATCACCTTACAATCATCGCGCAGCGGGTCAATCACTATCACCTTCGAATGCGTAATAGCATGCCCGATAGCCGGATTTTGTTGCGGATATAAGAACTGTTGTCGTGTTACCTCGCCAACCCACCACGAAAAGCCCTTTGCTATTCCCTCCGGCTGCACCAAAGCGGTTTTATAAGACTGGGGCTCTTTATCAATTCCGGTCAATTGGAATTCCTCCTCCAAATTCTTGGACACCGTGCTGACTACGCCGCGGACATATATATCGGCGCTGCGTTTCATAATGCTTTCCAAAGGCTCTTTTCCTGGCTGAAACATAATATATATAATAGCCTCTTTGGCGCTATTCACGAGGTCGATTAGTGCCTGTATGTCATTGCCGGGAACCGTATATTTTTTCGATGGATTGCGTATCCGCGTAAACCATACATCGATATCATTGGAGGTATAGGGAGACCGGGCATTTGCCGCAACTAGGTCAGGCGTGAAGTCGTTTTGTGCGCGCGCCAGATTTTGCCACTGTTCATAAAAGGTCTTGGCAATATCATCGTTTTCAATAAGAATGCCGTTGTTCACCTGAGTGCACAGGCCGGTGGGAGCCCAATTTGTGCTGCCGGTCCACGCTTTAATCGGCTTGTTGTCCTGCGAGCGTGTTAAAACGACAAATTTATTATGCCCTAAGCCCTTGGAGGCGAGCATACGGTTTTTTACGTCAACGCCAGCGTTAACGAGTTTATCCCGCGCATCTTTGTTGCCGTCCCCGGCTTTGTTAGACCCATTAGCCAGTACCACGTGAGCGCGGTTTCCCAGTGATATTAGCTTATCAATAAGCTCTTCATCCGAGAGTTCATATAGAGCCGCATACAATGATAAATCCGGATTATTAGCTACCTCTTCGAGAAGATTTACCAGGGCGATTCTCAGCTCTCCGGAGAGAAAAAGGCGTAACGGCTGTTCAAGGTTTTTAATTTGGTCTTTAATATCAGAAGGCTTCCAGTTATTTTGTCGCATCATTCTGCTGACGAACTGGGACATTACAAAACCGCGATTAAAATAGGCGGAAACGCCGTTTCCGCAATCCGGGCTCATCACTATTGGCTCGGTCCAGCCTGAATCTGCAATGGATTCCATGACATCCACACCGATTTTACTTCCGGCAGGCAGCCGTAAAGCGGAGACACGGTATTGCACGGTTTGCCGATTGTCTGCTCCGTGGTCAGTCCAATCATATCTCTGGAAAGGCCATATGTTGGAACGTTGAGATTGGTTTTCGGTTTGCACTTCCTGGTCTTGAAAACCCACCCGATTGCGTAAGATTTCCGATGGATTCCATATGCCGTTTTCGTTTTTTCTCTGGCGTTCAATCATAAATCCCAGACAGCCCGGAATTAAATGATCCGGTTGTCCATCTACATTAGTGCGCCAAAATATCTGAACGTCATCACAGTTGTGATAAGCAACTAATTTGATCTCTACGTTACCCACTTTATTGCTGGTAGAAATAGCCATTTATTACCCCTTTTCGTAATATAATTGTCACAATACTATTTTTAATATCAGCAAATTTATATCACTAATCAGCTCAGGGCTACTTTGTATTTGTTTAGGTTCGGGAAAAGAATACTTGCTCCGTCAGAACCCACCTCCCAGAATAGCCTCGTTTCGTTTGCGGATATCTTCCGGGACTACCTGCACGTATACTGCTAAAAAGTTATCCTCATCATCGGCACCTTCGTCCGGAACTTGGAGGACAGTAAACCATCTGTTCAAAAGGCAGAAATGGCCGATGAGCCACGTCAGCTCAACAATCTGGGAATCCACATGTCGATTCATCTCTTCTTCAGACAAGTTCTTCAGCCTTTTGTTCTGCATGTTATGCTCACGCAGTACACTCCGCAGTTTTTCGAATTCTTCATCAGTGACGGTATGAGCATCCTTGACGACTTTTACAGTGTAGTCCAAAACGGCCTGCTCTCGTTCGGTATACACCTCGGGATGCATTTCATGCTCGTGCAAATGCAGTATTTTCATATGACCTTCTTCGCGACGACCCGCATCGCTAAAGAGCATCATCCCGATGCCAGAATGATGTGTCACCGAATAGCGTGACCGATTCAACAGGGACGTTCTTGATATGACCAATTCTTTAATGAAACGGTCATTGAACCCGGCTTCCTGCACCTCCCCTCTGAATGTCTCGGCGTCGAAGATGAAAGTGTTACAGTATTCAACCTCCGTTTGGAGCAGGCGTGGTATATAGGCCATCACCTTGGTGAGGTTGTTGCGGAAACGCCCCCACGTAAGTTCGCCGGCAACCATTCCTGCCTCCGTATACGGGTCGATTTCATCACGCTGCAGTGGGCGAATGCGCGTCCATGGTCCTTGGGAAATGTTGCTTTTCTTCATTATTCTGTAAACCTCCTGCTTCCTGGTTGTTTCATTATCAACGAAAGAGCAACCCCTGCTTCTACTTGGGAACTATGTCTTAACTCTGGCATGCTCTCCCCCCTTTGTTGGGGCGTGAATTTAGCTTTACTTCAAGGTAGCCCAAACCTTTGATACTTGGTCCCGCACGCGTTTGAAGTGTTTTTTTATCTGCGCGTGGTAACTACAGAAAGCGGCACAAAATTCTTCCCATGCTTCTTTATATGCCTTTAAAACTTCCGGCGAATCGTTAGCAGGTGTTTCGCCAAGTTTTGACCCGATGTCAAGATACTTGTTTTGCAGCGATTCCAGTAGCTCACGCTTTTCTAGCAGTGAGCCGCGCAGCTCTTCATTGCCTTGCCCTTTGGTCTGCAGGTACTCCAGCCAGCCGTTGAGCTTAGCGTGGGATTCGTAAGCGCGGTTGGTCACGGCCAGGTACGGCATGATGGCTGCCCGCCTCTGGGCCTGAAGGTCGCCCCTTAATGTCGAGCCGTCAGCTCTGCGCAAAACCCGCTCCGTCTCTGCTGTCCAGATCGCCGTAGCGGGGTTCTGTCCTTCCTTGGCGGCGTCCAGCGTGGTCTCGCTCATAATCCAGAATATCTGATCCGCCTCAATGGAACCTGCCTGACCTAGCAGGATTCCTGCCTTTCGCGCCAGCCGCTCACACTCCATGAACGTCTTGCGGCCTATCAGCGGTATAGCGCCGATGGCTTCACGGACGTGTGGTGGCAAGTCCTTATCTACGGAACCGAGGAGCACCCACCTTGACTTGTGGCGGGTGTCAGTCAGAAGAGAAGGCGCCCCCAAGACTTTTGCCTCCTCAATCATGAACTTGATCTTTTCGAACGGGTCGAGAATGGGTCGAGGTGTTCGGCTCCGGTCCCGGTTATCCACAAAGGCGCTAAAGGGTTCGACAATGCCGATAGGCATCAGGAGCATGCGTTCGGGAATGTGCGGATTTTTCTGCAGCTCCCGCCAAACCCGCCTGGCTGCGAGTGCATCCAGACAGAGCCACATCCCCATCTTAAGGATATCTACGGACAATGTGGTATACACTGACTGAATCCGTTGTGCCGAAGTGGATGCTGTATATACCGGATCCACGGGATGGCCATCGCAAACGATCACTCCTCGTTCGTCCGAGTAGTCAGCCAGATAGGTGAGCTCCGATGCAGTGAGGTATTCCAGCAGGTTCGGTAGCCATTCGTCTTCGTCCTGATCGCAAATGGCCACATACCTCAGGCCAATTTTCTCGGCGGCATCGATGGCCTTGCAGACTTTTTCTACGCGCGGAGTCATTTTGAATGTCGCCTCTGTCGCGGCCGCATCTCCCTTTTGAACGTCCAGAAACAGGAACAACGCGGTGACCGCCTTGGCTGAATTGTCAAAGCTCTTCAGAACGGATTGGACGAAGGGAATTACCTTGCTATATTCAAGCTCGCTTATGTCTATGGCGGCACCCACGTCCGGGAGAAACTCCCGTTCCTGTGACGTAGTGCTTGCCACAAAGTTCTCGTATTGCGCCAGTTGTTCACGAACCTGCTCCTGGGCGTCTTTGACCCTATCTTCCCCCGGCCTAAGCCCCGGTTGGAACAAATACCCGCGTGCGGGAGCGATATCCTGAATCTCCGGGTGAGCGAAGCTACTGTAAGGGATAGTTTGAATATCCTCGGAGATATTGCTGCTCGTGGGAATAGAAGCGGCAAACAATCGTGTGGACATGGCTAGCATAGGCGGGATGGGAGCCACTGCCTGCCCCGGCACAATCAACTCGCCGTCTAAGCCGTAGCTGAGATCCATATCGCCAAGTGCTTGCGCCTCCGGCGAAAGCGCAATACCCATCGTATAGTAATAGCCAGCATCCCTATCACTGGCAGAGACAAAATGCATCATACCGCACGGCTTTTCACGCAACTTGTTCAGACGACCGGGGCCCTTGGGCAGCAGCGGAAAACGGCCGTTTTTGGCTATAGCTTCCCAGCCAAGCCGCAAAGCGATTTTTGCGGCAGGCGAGAATTTAAAACGAATCTCACTGAATGGCTCGACTTTGAGCAGCGCTTTCTGGGCGCGGTCAATAATTCTAATTGCAACTAAGCCCATCTTTTCGAGATGGTGGCAGATAACGATGCCACCAAATTGGTCCATCTCATCCGTTGGCTTGCACGATTCTAGCAACTCTCGTTTCAGGTCCGACGGGCAAACGACATCGTATTTAGACTCTGCTTCTTCCAGGACCGCCTGCACTTCATCGGTGGCAAGGGCTCCACCTTCAAGACCTTCAAAGAGCGTCTCTAGTTCGGAGTTTTCAACCTCAACGTTAATCTCCACAATAGTCATATGCAAGCGGCCTTGGCCACCGGGTGGTTCAGGCCGGAATACCAAACCATCTCTCGGTGAATTGCCACCATGCATTGCCAGCGATATAAGGTCCGGATGGTTTCTCGGTTTCCTTCTAGTAGTATGTTTTACCATTATATTGCGCTCTTCCTTAAGGTATGCAGTACCTTACTTTTCTGGTCAGATTGAGCGGCAAGAACTATATCGAAACATCAACCAACATGTTGACGTAGACAGACACTGCAATAAGACTACGAACGTTCCCTTCACTTACTCCCACCTTTTGCAGTTTACTAACTTATAGCACTTTTTTTGCTACCTGTCAAGACGTACTCTGAGAAGAACATCTGTTAAGCCTAGCAGAGCGTGTAAAAGGCGAGACCACTTCGGAATCAAACTACATCGTCACCAGACGAATCGCAAATATAAAAAAGCGCCAGCTTTAGGCTGGTGCGGTTAATTTTCTAGTGGAGACGGGGAGAGTTGAACTTCCCGTCCGGTAGTAGCGTTATCGGTATTGCATTCCAACTTATCCAACAAAACATCGTTTTGTGACTTCTTAACTCCATCGTATGTCTTGGACACCACGCAAACAACTATTGACAATTTCTTATATAGTGGTATAATAGATTCTATAATGTTACAAATGCCGTCTCTACAAAAGATGGTGCTTTAAGGTTAATATCAAGGTGAGGTGTCAGGTGTGTGCGTTAGGGAGTTGCGGTAGTTCCCACAATACTCAGTCCATCAGATATATAAATGTGACCTCGGCTCTTTTTCCCTGCCACAGCAAAACCAACCCTCCCTTTGGAGACCCAAGGTCATTGCCAGGCATAGCCGGGGCGCCGCTTTTTCCCCTGATGGGAGGGGGATAAGAGCTTGTGCTGAGTTTCTCGAGGGATGAGGATAAACATAAAACACTGAACAGGGGATGTGCAGTGCCCCAATGAGAAGAGGAAAATTGATGTCTAAAACTTTCGGGACTGCATTTGTGGTTGTGTTGGGCGGGGCGATGCCTGCTGGGCCCCTGTGACAGTGCGAGGAGGTGATGTGAGATAAGAGATGGATTTTGGGAAAAACTAAACTTTTACGAGAAAGGAGGCATCTATGGAAAAGCAAAGAACTTTATCTAGGAGTCTGGCACTCCTGCTGGTAGGCGTTGTCCTTGCCATTCTTGCCTTGCCAGCACTGGCTTCTGCTGACTGGCGGAAGATGGATCCGCCCCCAGATGTTGACAAGTCTGCGCATGGTCATACCGGTACGATGACATGCTGGCAAGCGACCGCAGCAAATATGCTAGCCGGGGCAGGCTATGGCGATGGCACTACCGTCCAGCAGCGAGCAGACGATATCTATAATGAGTTGGTAGCACACTACGGCACTGCTAACGGTGGCTGGCCTGACACCGCTTTGAGTTGGTGGCTTGGGTCGACGCACAATACTTGGGCGGGTTCAAACCCTTACACTGTAGTCACCTTCTACGGCAACAGGCAAAAGACAGTCTATAGTAATACCGCCCTCCCCAAGGATATCGGTAATGAGTTGCGACGTTGCGAGATGGTAGGCTTGAGCATCGGCGATCCTGCGTGTACGTGGTGGCATGAAATTACTATCTGGGGCGATAGCGGGGGCAATGGTACGCTAACTACCAACCCGGCCCAGGTTATCGTTACTGACTCAGACAGTGATACCGGGGGTGATGTTCAGACCTACACCTATTCCGCGTATGGCAACGGCTGGAAAATAAGCTACCCCGGTACTCCTTACATTACGGACTACACCACCCTTTGTCCCACGGACGAACCAAGCGATAACGTTCTTACTCAGAAGGTGGTTGGTTCCTACAGGATTCACCAAGACAACGAGACGCCTGCCACCGACCTGCACTATAGGGTTGGCACAGATGTCGATATCTTGACCTACCGGACCACAATCGACTGGGCAACGGACAAGCCACCCACCATTGTGGAAAGTGTGGAAGGTAATATGCGATGGCTTACAGTGGATTGGGACCTTTCCAACAATCCTGTGCCCTACTGTACTTGGGTGACTATCACCACTGAGTTCGTCCTGCCATACTGGAACGCCATTTGGTACGAGGATGTGTATTTCACCTATCCTGATTCCGGTTCACTTTTGCCACCGTTCTGGTGGGAACTCCATACGCCGGAGCTAACTGATACCAATTTACCCGATATCTGTGGCGGGTACGTTGTTGGCAGTTTTGACCTTTTCGCTGACGAAGGGGGCGAGAATCTCATCGGCCAGTACCGCCTTCTCCACGAGTATGATTATTTCCAGGACCCCGAACTGCACTATTTCGTGCTGATGGCAGCCGCAGAAGAACCGGGTGCCTTTGTCGGCAACTTGCGTTTCGGCCACAGCTACGGCTTTCTTGACGCTGATTTCCTGCGGGAATTCCAGGACTGGATGACCTACTATCCTCAGATTGTGCCACTCGCTCAGGGCATTGAGGTTAAGCTGGACTGGGATGGCTTGCTGCCCTATCCTACGCCACCTGGCCCTCCCCCACCACCCCCGCCAACGTATGACCTAACTGTGGACAGCACCACTGGGGGTTCGGTAACTGAACCTGGCGAGGGAACTTTCACCTACGACGAGGGAACAGTAGTCAACCTTGTGGCCACCCCAGATGCTGACTACCGATTCGTCAACTGGACTGGTGATGTCGGCACCATTGCCGATGTCGAGGATGCCACCACCACCATCACCATGAACGGCGACTACGAAATCACCGCCAACTTCGAAGGGATATGCGGCTTCGCCACCGCCGCCGACCTTGGAGCTCTTGGGCTGGTTTCAGTGGGGCTACTGGCAGTATGGACGATGAGGCGACGCCGCCGAGGCCCCGAGTATAGCTGAGGGTAAAATCACACAATAACTTGTTATGTGCGATTGGCAAAATAAAAGGGCTGGACATCCTGATACGGGGACTATCCAGCCCTTTTGAGTTCTGTTAGGCCACAGCGGAGTTGGCCTAACTCTTACCGATTTTGAACATCTTCGTGCCACATACGGGACATACACCTTGAGTAGCCGGCCTGCGGTTCTTCATGATTATGCTTTTGGTGTTCTTCATTTCTCTTTTGGCACGGCACTTCATACAGTATGCTTGCATTTGACCCTCCTTTTTTGGGATAGATAGTAGGCTATTCGCTTGTGTTATGTCAATAGTTATGAAGTGCCCTAGAATAGTGGCTTGCTTACCTCGGTCTCGGCAAGCTCAATCTCGCCATCCTTTGCAGCCCTGGAGCCTGATTGCTTAGCCTTCTCACATTTGCTTTTGTCTCCATCTCTCATATACTCCCCCTATGATGACACCTATCCTGAACCACTCGTTTCTGGATTTCCCTGAGTCATAGTGCTTGATGAAAAACTCCAGTGCGTTAAGAAAGTCTGGGTCGGCACCATCAATCCACTCTTGCTGCGCTTTCTCATTGAGTATTACCTCTTTGACCAGTGTCTCTGTTTTCTCCTTGCGGTTGTCCATTTTTCTGCCTCCCTTGGGCGGCCCACACACTAGAGAAACTCGGAAAAACCGGAGGATAACCCGAAACCCAGCGTGCGGGGCCACGTATTTGAAGCTACCGCCTAGTCTGACATAATGGGCATATAGTAGCGTGTTGGCTTTCCGATGTAAAGGTGGCACTCGCATTGAGCGCACGCTGCATCCTTTCAGGCGACTCGATAATATGGCTGGATGCCCAAGTGATGAGATTCATCATGTCATAAGTATTACGAGGAGCCTCTTGAATTGCCTGTGCTCTAACCGCCTCGGCCTCTTTGCCGGTTATGCCGGCCCGGTGCAGGAGCTCTTCCAAGATGCCGGCTCTTTGCTCGGGCGGGATCCGCTCTTGAATCATTTGACGATAGCGATTCACAATGTCGCCTATCGATTGATATGCCGCGCGGACCGACTGCCTGAACCACTGCCAGACATCATCACCCTCGCCACCGCCACCGGTGAACTCGGCCAACACTGTCTTGCTTGTCGCGCCATTGGTACAAGCTAGCCTCAACACATAGCTCTGGACGAGCGGCTTTATTATGTTGATGGGGCTGAAGTTTACCAGGGCGCCGGCCTGTACTATATCGCCGCGGCGCACAGCTTCTTGCCTGGGGCCGACTATTTCCAGGGAAGCGGAATAGTGCTCCAGAACACTAACCCTGTGATAATCGCAATTGGGCACAACGTGCTCGATAGCGGACAACACCCTCTCCACAGGGAGATTTCTTATGCCCCGATAGTCAACCAGATTTTCCACCTGGCCATTGTCGAGGAGAAGATTATACCTCTCTTTCCTGCTCAAGAGCTCGGTAGTCACTCTGCCGAAAAGCTCAGGGCTGAGCTCATTGCAGAGCTTTTGCGGCAGCCCCACAAACTTGGCCAGTGCTTTAGTACCATTCTCACTGAACGGGATTAAGTGTCCACCATTGCCAGGCCTTATGGTCACCTGTCCGGGCTCAACCAGCACTCTTGTCCGGGGATTATGCTCCACCTGACGTGCTGTGGTATGACAGATGGGCTCAAGTTTTTCCAATACGTCCGTTCTATTCACAGACCCTCCTTCTTCTTATTATTCCAGTGGCCATAATGAGGAGGGCAGCACCAGTTTCATACGAGATACTGGTTGGGTTAGGTCTTACCAGTGACTGTACACCACTCGGTTGCCCAAGCTACGCCAGCTGCCCATTTCTGTTTCATAGGCACCTCCTTTCACTAAGGCTATTCCGCTCGGCTCGAGTACTCGTTACAAACGCAAAAATGGGAGATTTGGTCTCCCATTTCCTTGAATATCTGACCGGTTATCAGCCCCAGCTTGTATTATGTATCTGTATTTCCTTGAATATCCGGGATAAGCGGTCCGTCCACCATGGCGGCAACTTATTATTGCACTGGAAGAACCCAAAGTCTTCCATATCTAATACCAGGCATGCTTTCTTCTGGGCTATCTCACCCTTTATTCCCTTGAAGAAGTCATATGCCTTAGAGGTGAAGTCGGCCATTTCATCTCGTTCCCACAGCTGGTGGGCATAAGTAGGCCGCTTCCAGATGATCCGATGGACGGCGGCGCAAACATTGAGGTCCAGTTTTCTCGAATAGTGGCTTATGAATAGTATAAGTTGCTCTCGTTGTCCGGCAATAGCCAGGAGGTCGTCCAGTTCCACAGCATCACCGCTCTGACTTCTTCGGGCATGTGCCGATTGTGCAGCCTCATCATAAATTACTATTGCCCGGTCCTTCCACTGGCTCCGTTTGGTAGTTACTATCATCCAGCGTGGCACAATGCGCTGTATGGCTCTTCTTAACTTATCGTCTATCCGGGGCATATGAAGGATTGCCGGCAGATTACGCCGGCGGTGCATTTCATCGGCAATTTCATGCGCTAACCCGGTCTTGCCTGTCCTGATGTCACCCATGACCATCACCACCCCTGGATAGGGTATCAGGGAATAGAGATTAGCTTTCTGAGGGATAGAAAGGATAGCCCGGGCATACTCCTCAGCCTTTTGTTGCCGATACTTTTTGAGCTTGTTGGCTTGATTTTGCTTTTTTACTGTCAAATTTACCCCCTTTCTTTGTTTTTCGCTAATTCAACATAAGCAGAGAAAGGATTAGGCCTGTGGAAGTTACCAACCTGGTTTACATGGACCCAGATCGCGGCCCAATAACCAAAGTTCATGAATTTATACCGGGCCAGGTTCTTATGGGCTTTTTCTTCTGCCTCATTAAGTGCCCGCTCCATGCTTTCTTTAGTAGCGAATGCACATTGCTTCATATTGACCCCCTTAATAAGGCTATTCCGGCCAGCTTGAATACTTGTTACATAGCCATTTTTGTTCATTTTTTGTACTTTTGGTTCATTTTGAGCTTAACTGCCCAGGGGAGGGCCGGCACCTTATCCGGCCCTCGGGCTGGATAGTAAAGTCACCATTCCACGAACATAGGCATTAGCACGTGGATGGTGCCATTTTGTCTGACGACTCCTGGAGATTGGGCAGATGTTGTCCGCAGTGTTATGGCCCCGCTCGTCCTCGAGAGCAACCCTTTCAACTGCTCGGCGTTGAAGGCGATTTTGACCTTGCCCTTCGCCGGCACTTTGACTTGGGTCTCACCCCTTTCCTCGTTCTTCGTAGAGAGGATTACATTGCCCCTTTGGCTTTGCATACGCACCACGTTGTTATCGGGCAGAGTGATTGAGACCAAGTTCAGGGCTTCCCTCAGTGCTTTACTGTCCATGGTGACCGGTGAGCCATTCCTGGGAATGACCTGCTTGTAATTCGGATATGTCCCCTGGATTGCCATGGCAGTTAGCACCAGTCCGTCACCGACAAAGCTGATGGTTGGATATTTGTCCGATTGTCCATCCTCTTTCTTTCGATGGATGGACACCTTTCCAGGCATTAGCTTCTCGATGAGCTGCACCGCAGTAGAGGGCACCACGGTCTGCTCTATTGACCCCTTGGCTTTGACCTTTGTTTCCGCCAGTCTGAAACCATCAGCGGCACAGAGCACTACTGTGCCTTTGCCAGGAGCAAAGCAGACGCCTTTAAGCACTGGCCTTGAGTCATCGCTGGCCATGGCATAGCTGATTTGCTTTAGCGCATCAGCCAAGCCACGTACCTCGACCGCCTTGCCTCTGACCCCTGGCACATCAGGAAACTCTTGTGCCTCGAAGCCTTCAAGAGTGGTGACGGCTCCAGCCTCTACTCTCAGGAGCTTGTTATTCACCAGAGATAGAGTGACTGTCTCCGACTTCACCGCCTTGAGGAAGGCTTCCAGGGTCTTAGGCAATACTGCGATTGCCCCCTCGCGTGTGACAGTGGCCTTGCAGAATGCTGTCAGTGATACTTCCAGGTTGGTGGCAGTGAGTGTTAATTGTCCACCGCCGACACGGATCATGACAGCACCTAGCACTGGCAGAGTGTGCCTCGCTGCAACCGCGGACTTGACCTTGCCCAAGGTCTCCAGGAGTGCCCCACGCTTTGTCGTCGCTCGCATAGAGCACCCCCTTATGTTGTTATTATCCCCGTTAGCGCCACCCAAGCTGCACCACTTGGCGGTGGGGACTTGCAGCCCTGGGGGGATTATCTCTCCCTTTATATCTTAATTAGTTTTGTCTCTACACAAGCCTTCAAGACACACATCCTCATTTCCTCATCGGTTAAGCCTCTAGGTGACTCCTCAATAGCGGTGCTTAACCTCTCCTGCAGGTCTTTCTTGGCTTGCTCTCTGTTCATTCGTGAGTTTAGGCATAATTCACCTCCTTTCAGGCTACTCGACCTGCCGCTGAGGACAAGGCTGCCCTTGTCCCCAGTACGCAGAGCGATTAGCTCTTGCGGGTTTTCTTGGCCTTGCCATTGCCATTGCCTGAGCCGATGCGCACAGCAATGACCTGCACCTGATACTTGGCCTCGCCTTCCATGACCTTGCCCTGACCACGGAAGCCATCAGAGCCAGTCTTGAAGGTTGTCGGCTGCATGGAGATAGTCATGGCCGCCTTCTGTAAGATGTTGTTGCCCATTCGAGCACCCCCTTGAAATTATTCCGCAAAACTCAAGCATAGCCGCTTGAGCTTTTTGACCTGTTCACGTGTGAGGCCTGGGACATACTTATTGAGGTTGATCAGCAGCTTCTGAGGCAGCGTGTCGGGATTGCGTGTGATATATTGTGGAGTGAGCGTTCCATTCTTTCCGCTACGAAATTCAAACGTAACGTCCTGATAAGTCACGTACCGAAACACCTTGGGCTTTGCCTTGCGCCGCTTGTCGGCCTCAATCTGTGAGGTACACTGTTTGCAATAGTTTTGCCCATTGCTAGGCCGTACACCGCAGATGAGGCATTTGCGAACTTGTACCTTCGCCATGCTTCACCCCCCTGTTTTGATTTGGCTCTTAATGCCACCGCTCGCCGCCAACTAGCGTTGACGGCGAGAACGTGGAATTACGAGACACAGCTCCCCCTACCGCCAAAGACGGGGGAACTGATCCCGGCGTAATTCTCCTTGTACCGGTCCCACACAACCAACCCCTCACGGCAGCTCCATCTGGGACTTTTGCAGACGGAATTCTCCCATGGTCGGTAAGAGCCTTCAGGACTTGCTACCGTCCTTGCCAGCGACTAAACATACGTCCCGCTTACCCTACAGAGCCTCTCACATGAGGATGTAGGAAGAACGAAATGCCAGCTGATGCCGGCTGCGCTCTGTACTCTTGGGACTGGGGGGAGACACCCCACAGCCGTGCCATGAGCTACAGCTACCGTGCCAACAGTCCACCCTTGACGAAGGCGCACGATGGCAATCGCACCTCGACCCTCTAACGGTGAGTAAACCGATGGCTGATTCGACGCCATACTCTAAGGTTGATTTAGGCCAACCAGTCCCCGTAGATTGTCTATCTTGATGCTGTCGCTGATAGATTGCCGTCACTACGGCTAGGGCCAGGGCTAGACCTTATCCCGAGGGCTATGTTTGGAATCCCCTATGCCTGGCCTTCGGAGCATAGGTCCCCCGGTGTGCTCTATGTCAGGCTGTCGTGTCAAATGTCTGCGTCCCCCACCTCATACTGAGGTCAGCCCCAAGTAACCCGAGTGTGGGCACAGATTGGGATTACTAGGCCGCGCATAGAGTATTGGCCTTTGTGACAATAGCAAAGTGGGACGGCTAAACTTGCCGTCCCACTCACTACCGCTCACAATTTGGCAATTCCGATACGTGGCAATACTTGTTACATCTAGCTACGATTTACCTGTGAGCGATTTTAGTTGATTAACAGTTTGTGCCCTTGTGTTTTCACCCAGCGATTGAGGCGCTGGCGCTCTGTGTTGTTTAGAGTACCGCTTGATTCTGGCTGTCCAGCTTTGCGCATTCGTGGCGCTCCGAGTGGTTTACCTTGCAGGCGCTTCGTGATAAGTACCTGTATTTCCTTCGGTATTTGACGCCATAGCCGTTGAGAGTCTAGTTTGTCAATTTGCTTATTCTCAAACTCAATTTCACCGACTAGCAGTTCCGCAAGTTCAGTCTCTTCCCCATCGCTGTTGACGATGGTCTCAGATAGATAACCTTGATAGAATTGGCTATGTAACATATATTTGGTATACCAGTTCTGCCAATCCCGCCTGGCTATTGTATAGGCAAAGGCTGGGTTCTCTGTACCGCTTGCCAGTATAGCCGTTATCAACTCCTGGAATAGGTCTTGACGCTCTGGCATAGGTACTTTACGGCTGAATATATAGCTTGCTTCAACTGCCAGCCTGGCATTTAAGTCTAGGTTCTCAAATGCTTTAGCTGTGGTTTTGACGAGTTCTATATACTCGTTGTCATCGTCAAAGCTAGGGTCTCCGATTGCCGCTTTGGCCATGCTTTGATAAGTGGCTTTTGATATCTCATTCATTGTCTAATCCTCCGATTGTGATATTTAGCCACATATCAGGATTGCCAATCTATATTCAATTGTTAAGGTGCAATCTATTCAGTATCTATTGTCCAACAAAAGGACATTTTGTTCATCAAAAGAATGAACCTATATTCTCGTGAAGGATTTCAAAACGGTGCTTTTCCGTGATTTGGCGAAGGGACGAAAACTTTTGCCGCTGGCAGGGTCACTGGTATATGGCACTATCCGTAGAGGGCAGCAAGGGGGTTCGCCCAAGCAGCTTCAGGGGCAGCTCTGCCAGCTTCAGTGAGGCGGAAGAACTTGCGAGGATAGCCTCGAGGATAATTGTCCTGAAAGGCTGAACGCTCTTCCTCGCCGCTTTCTTCCACCCAGCCAAGCCTCTGGAGGTTTGAGAAGTACACGACAAAAGAGTGATAGCGACAACTACTGGACTTGTAGGGTGTCCGAAGCAGGTACCCCGTAGCAAGCCTCTCTATCCTGTCGGGAGAGATGAGACGCTTCTCACGCTTAGCTTGTCTCTCTTCCTGCCTGGTGGCTCTATCTACGGCAATCGCCTTAAGAAGAGCTTTCTTGTAGTGGTAGCAGATGTCAGATTGGGGCGCACCGACACTTGGGTCTATATTTGGTGACCCATGTGGTCCGTGACCCATGAGAAATTCTCTAACAAACCAACCGCACCCAAAGGGCCGCAGAAAGCCACCTTTAGTTGGCCTGAGTAATTCAACCACTGCCTATCTCCTCTGGTTGAGGCCAGATAGTCAAGTAATTTCCTTCTCCCACAACTTTTGGTACCATTCCTTGTGCTCATCCCCGGAGACTTTTCTATACTTGGCCGTAGTGTTGAAACTGGCATGTCCTAAATGTTGTTGTAGGAGCCTGAGTCCATCTCCTGAATCATCCATCTTAACCGCGCATACGGCAAAGGCATCCCTTAGCTTATGAGGGCCTACGTTGTGAGTTCTTCCAGTTTCAGGGTTTACGAGCTTCGGCAGGTTTGCTCGCTCAGCACATTCTTTGACAATCTGCCAAGCCCTGTGTCGGTTGATGCCGAAAACCAGCTTCTTACCGTCTCGAAGAACCGGGCCGCCACGCCGGACGTATTCACTGAGCAAGCTCAGAGTGTCACTATCCATTGGCAACACCCTTTGGCGACGACGTTCCTGGTGTTCGGCCTGAGCCTTCTCAACCCTGATACCGCACTTGGGGCAGAATCTGTGGCTTCGACCAATTTTTTGTCCGCACGCGGTGCAGGACAGCTGTAGGTTTGCCTTAAGATGTTGGATGGTAATCGTGCCATGGTTGAAGTCTATGTCTTCAACCTTCAAAGCTAGAGCTTCAGAGATGCGACATCCCAAATGAAACAGCAGCTTGATCAAAAGGCGATCCCTGAGATTGGTAGTCTCATTCTCAAGCAGGCTTATTTCGCTTGGTTCAAGATATGTCTTCACAGGTCGTCCCTCGACGTTGGCGGATCATCTGTTTTCCGACAAGATGTCTTGTCCTCGCCGCCTCTACGCTTTCCAAGCTCACGGGCAATTATCCTCGCCAAGAGCCGCAATGCTCCCGAAGGTGTTTGATATTTTGCACTTCCTGCAGGGTCACTCCAGCCGTCTTTACTTTCTTGGGCATCCATGTTACACTAAATGACAAATATCAGCGATTACTTTTCTACTTGTAGCACATATAATAAACAACTGCAATGCATAATTTAGCACTTGACAACACTAACTGTATGTGATACCATAGGCACATAGTGCAAAAATCAGAGGCAAAAGGAGTTCAATTATGGCGAAAAGAATTAAGAAACCGCCGGTGAAACTCGAACAGCGGCGTGAATGGCTGAGACGTAGTGAAATGGGTGAGTCAGTACCGAAAATAGCTGACAGTGACGATTTTGACGTCCGTACCGTAAGGAAGCATATCGAACTTGCTAAACAGGAGAGGGAGGTAAAAGAAGCGAGAGCCGCGGTGCTGCGCAATGCTTTGGAACGTCACTATGACGACCTGCGCAAGTTTGCCGAAACGCTGAATTCCGCGATATTGGGGGCGAGCAATATTCCATCATCGCCGGATGATGACCTTATGGAAGCTGCATTGCGACAGCATTTACCACGCTCGCCCATATGGGGCTACATGTCAAAACGGCAGAACCTGCAGCAAAGAGCCGATGAAGAACAACAGAAGTTGGAAATAGTGATCAACGAATCGGTGAAAGCAGACCGGAGGCTGACCCCCTTGATCAATGACGGCCTGCATGGGATTGTACCCGGCATCGTCGCTGTTCTCGTCGCTGAGGCAAAGCAGTGGACCCATGGGAACACAGGGTATAGTCTCAAAGATAGCCTGGTCATGGAATCGGCGGGAGAAGGACTTGTAAATCCTCGCTTTGGCTTCTCACACATGGGCATAATGAAAGTGAAGCATTCCGAAAGATGTGCAAAGATAGTGCACGATGTTTTGGAAGATCTGGAATCTCGCCTGAGAGATTGGGAAGACTATCGTAACTTGGAGAAAACGATTGCTGAAATTGGGCGCCTGGATCGTAAGCTCCGAGAAGAACTGGCAATAGCAAGGCTCAGGCGAATAGTACCGGGACGTTGCAAGTACTGCCCACTGTGATAATGTTAGATTGGTTAGTGGAGGAGTACAATGAAAGTAGCTCTATATGCCAGGGTCTCGTCGGAGAAACAGGACGTAGACCTGTCTATTTCGGCGCAGCTCAAATCTCTCAGGGAGTATGCCGCTAGAAACGGACATGAGGTCACAAAGGAGTATGTCGATGAATCGGAGAGCGGCAAGACAACAGCACGGCCAGCCTTCCGGGAGATGATCTCAGCCGCCCGTCGGTCTCCAAAGCCGTTCGGCCTTATTCTGGTCTGGAAGTATTCACGCTTTGCCCGCAGTCGCGAAGATTCAATTGTATTCAAAACGATGCTCCGAAAGAACGGAATCCGAGTAGTCTCCATAAGTGAGCCTGCAGAGGATACCCCCACAGGAAAGCTGTTTGAGGCCATGATTGAAAGCCTGGATGAGTTTTACTCGGCCAATCTCGGTGAAGAAGTAACCAGGGGGATGAGGGAAAGTGCCTCCCGCGGATTCTATATTTCAGCCCAGGCTCCTTTTGGTTATCGCAAGGTCAAGGTTAACGATGGTGGCAAAGAGCGTCCCAAGCTTGAACTTGAGCTAAATCAGGCGCACATAGTGACTCGCATCTTTGGTCTGCTACTTGAAGGTAATGGTCTGATGGAAATTGCAAAACAGCTAAATAAAGAGGGGATCGCCGGGCCCAAGGGCAAAGGCTGGATAAAAACTACAATCCATAAGATGCTCATCAACGAGGCTTACACCGGTACCCTGGTATGGGGTCGTAACAGTATACATGACCTTTCGCCTATTAGGGTGGATAATGCCTGGCCGGCTATTATTGACCGAGATACCTTCGACCGAGCTCGGAGTCTGCTTAAGGACAGGGCTCCTGTCAATCTTCATCCGAAGCGGGTGGCAAGTCGTTACTTGTTAAGTGGACTGGCCCGCTGCGGACATTGTGGCAAGAATTTGGTTGGCCACGACGCTAAGAGCGGACGATTTACTTATTACGTGTGCGGGACCTTGTTGAAGAAAGGAATTGACTCATGTCCAACACGTTATCTTAACAGTCAGCAGTTTGAGAATCTGGTTATAGATAAGATAAAAGAGCATGTCTTAACTACCGATAATCTCACCAGGTTAGTGCATATGGTAAACGAGGAAATGGACAGCCTGGCGATAGAATACCGCCAACGCTTAGACGATGTTATCGATGAGATTGCCGACGTAGACCGCCGATTGGAGAGGCTATACGATGCTCTCGAAACTGGGAGGATACAACTCGCTGACCTGGCACCACGGATTCAGCAACTCAGGCAAAGGCGAGAGCAGTTGCAGGCAGCAAGATCGCAACTGGAACAGGAACTCTCCGCTAGGCGTGTGGAACTGGCAGATGAAGAAACCGTCGCTCATTGTGTATCCGACCTGCGTAATTTGCTAATCGAGAGTTCCCTTGACGAGAGATAATCCTTTGTCAGGAGCTTTGTCAAAGAAGTTAAGGTGACGGGAGACAACGTACTGTTAACCTACACGATACCAATGCTACCTAAGGGATTAACTGAAGAGATGCTGCCGGTTCTGTCTATTGTGCATGATGGTGGGCCATTGTGGACTCGAACCACAGACCCCGGTCTTATCAGGACCGTGCTCTAACCAACTGAGCTAATGGCCCTCGCAGGCAGAATATAGCTTTTGTGGGAGTGACTGTCAAGCTAAGGGAGAATTCGCCCCGGCTCAGTTCTCTGCCAGCCCACTATCTTGGTGTTCTTCCCTTTCTTGCCAGAGAAGAGATACGGTGCGCTTTATCACTTCGTAACTGAAGCCGCGGTAGGTTAGATAACTAGAGAGGCGTCGGTAAAAGGCTGGATAATCTAGATGGGCAAGGGCCGGCATCCGGCTCGAACCTAGCTTGTAAGCAATCTCTTCGTCATCTATGTCCTTCGTCACCTGCTCAATGATTTCTGCGTCTACTCTTTTATCTCTTAATTCCCTTTCTATCAATCTCTTGCTCTTAGGTCTGAAGGATAGGCGATTATCCTTCCAGAATTGCGCGAAGGCAAGGTCATCGCTCAACTTTTGCTCTCTTAGCCTGGCGATTGTTTTTTCTGTCAGTTCACTGGGAAAACCGCGTTTGTGAAGCCATTGTCTGATTTCGCCTTCGCTGCGCGGCCGATAA
>JALHUO010000016.1 GCA_022866545.1 Dehalococcoidia bacterium
ACTTCAGCCGACCACGACTGAACTTACTCTTAGCGGCATAAGGAGAAAGGGCTTCTTCTCTCTTCTCTGTTTGTTCACGTATATTGGGTTTGCCGACCATGGGATCACTGTAATACTGCAAGTCAAGACAAAATACCTGATCTGTCGCAGTAGAACCTCACGCCATCACGCGCCTTTTCTTCTGGTTCTTGATTTTATTCTCTTTTCCACCTATGCGATATTTAATCTCGTCGACAGCACTGCATCCGGGTTCAGAGACATCGAATCTATCCCACACCTAACTAGATAGTCGGCAAATTCAGGAAAATCACTCGGCGCCTGACCACATATCCCTATCTTCCTCCTCGGTTTGTGACGGTGCGCAGCATCTATTACTTGCTTCACCAGTCTTTTCACCGCTTCATTCCTTTCATCAAATATATGTGCCACCAGTTCGGAATCTCGATCCAAACCAAGGGTTAACTGTGTTAGATCGTTCGACCCTATGCTGAATCCATCAAATACGTCGGCGAATTCTTCAGCCAGAATCACATTCGACGGTATCTCGCACATCACATACACTTCCAATCCATTTTCTCCTCGTCTTAGTCCAAACTCTTCCATGGCTTCTATTACTTTCCTCCCCTCTTCCGGCGTGCGGCAAAAAGGAACCATCACCTTGACATTGGTTAACCCCATCTCCTCCCGCACTTTCTTTATCGCCTGGCATTCTAAACCAAAGGCGGGCTTGAACTTCTTGTCATAATAGCGGGACGCTCCTCTCCAACCTATCATCGGGTTCTTTTCCTGTGGCTCATAACGATATCCCCCAATTAAATTGGCATACTCATTTGTCTTAAAGTCAGAAAACCGAACGATGACCTCGTTGGGATAAAACCCCGCAGCTATCTTTGCTATCCCCATCGCCAAATTGTCAATGAAAAACCCTCTCTTGTCCTTATATGCTGCGCTCTTCTCATCTATTTGCCTAACTACCTTTGCTAACTTCTCATCCTTGCTCGTTGCGTTCTTCAACTTATCATAGTCTATCAACGCCATGGGATGAATGCCGATGTAGGAGTTGATGATGAACTCCTCTCGAGCCAGACCTACACCGTCATTGGGAATTTGGCTTTGAATAAACGCACCGCCGGGAATGCCGAAGTTCATCATTATCCTGGTCTTGGGCCTGGGCAGCTTGGTCACTTCCACCTCATCTATTCGATATTTCAGCTTCCCTTGGTATATCCTGCCCTCGCCTCCTGAGCAATCTATCGTGACCTCTTCTGTCTCCTGCAAGACTTCCGTCCCATTGCCCGTGCCGATTACACATGGTACGCCGAGCTCACGACTAACTATGGCTGCATGACAGGTCCTCCCGCCTTTGTTGGTGACTATGCCACTGGCATTCTTCATTATCGGTTCCCAGTCGGGGTCTGTCATATCGGCGACCAAAACCTGACCGCTCTTGAATTTCCGAATCTCGCTGCTATCTTCTATCACACACACTTCGCCTTGTCCTATCTTCGTACCCACTGGCTCCCCTCTGAGCAGTAATTTCCCCCTTTTTTCAAGCACATAAGTCTTCAGCGAAGCTGAGTCTACCTGCGAATGCACCGTCTCCGGCCTGGCCTGGACTACGAAGAGTTCGCCACTCATCCCATCCTTTGCCCATTCGATATCCATGGGCACACCATAATGCTCTTCTATGATGCAAGCCCACCTGGCAAGAACCAAGATTTCATCGTCATTTAATGCGAACTGTCTTTGCTCTTCAACCTTGACCTCTTTCTGCTCCGCTCCAGACCCATGTCTCATGCAGACCAATTTCCTATCCTTCGTCCCCAGTTTTTTCTCCACAATAGGCCTGAAACCTTCCTTCAAAGTGGGCTTGAAGACATAAAACTGGTCTGGATCGACGATCCCCTGCACTACGTTTTCCCCCAGACCATAGGCAGCAGTTATGTAGACCACGTCCCTGAAACCTGAATCTGTATCTATGGAAAACATGACGCCAGAGCAAGCTAGGTCGGACCGCACCATCTTTTGCACCCCCACCGAGAGATAAACACTGAGGTGGTCAAACCCCTTATCCACCCGGTACGAGATTGCCCGGTTCGTGAACAAAGATGCAAAGCAATCCATGACCCTTTCCAGCAGGTCACCTTCTCCGCGCACGTTCAAGTAACTCGTTTGCTGTCCCGCAAATGAAGCTGTAGGCAGATCTTCGGCGGTGGCACTGCTTCTCACAGCGACATCCACATTCTCTCCAAATCTCTCTTCCATCTTCCGATATGAAAGCCTTATCTCCTCCTCCAACCTTTTTGGGCAGGGAGAATGCGCTATCAGATTCCTCAACTTCTCGCCCCTGTCTGCCAAATTATCCATATCGTGTGTATCCAGATCCGCCAAAGTGTGTTTGATTTCCTGGCTTATGCCTGCTTTCTCTACTACATACTTGTACGCCTCAGCAGTAATGGCGAATCCCGG
>JALHUO010000197.1 GCA_022866545.1 Dehalococcoidia bacterium
ATTGAGACTGCGCTCGGTTGGAGAACATCCCAAGGCGGCAGATACGCTGGGCATCGACGTCTTCAAGACGCGCTATATGGCCGTGATTCTGGGCGGTATGATGGCCGGATTTGCGGGCGCATATTTCACACTCGGTTCGGTGGGCCGCTTTGATCAAGTGATGACCGCCGGCCGCGGATTCATTGCCCTGGCAGCGATGATCTTCGGCAACTGGACCCCGGTGGGGGCAATGATTGCCGGCCTGTTGTTCGGTTTCTCCGATTCATTGGCAGCCAACCTGGCAATTCTCCGGGTGAGGATCCCCTCGGAGTTCTTACTCATGACTCCGTACATCATCACGATGCTCGTGCTGGCTGGCGTGGTGGGACGCGGTCAAATGCCGGCCGCCGACGGGACGGCGTACGAGAAGGAAGAGCTCTAGAAGAGCGCGCCCAGTACTCCCGACAGAAGATGAGAAGCGCGCGGGCCGCCGTCTTCGGCGGCCCGCTTCGCGCCGCCAACCGGCATTTCATCCCATCCCGGCATTTCGTCTGTCTTCATCCTTGATCGCTGTGTATGCTCTCGATGGACGGCCTGCGAGTGGATGTCCCCGCCGGGGACGGCGGGGGAGCGAGGGGCGTGGCAGCGGGGGAGCGAGGGCCTGGTAGAGGGGATGTCCCCGCCGAGGACGGCGGGGGAGCGAGAGGGCGTGGCAGAAAGGAGTCCCCGCCGGGGAAGGGTCGCAACTTGCCTGTGCGGGCCGCCGTCATCGGCGGCCCGCGTCACAGCCACTCCCGGATGTCGTCTAGTGGGATGATTGCGGAAAGCCCGCGATCGTAGAAGCGGGCGCTGGAGTACGGATAGTCGGCACGTGCCATGCTGGCGCGATCTGGCTTCCGCAGGGGGTTATTGTGGATGTACTCGAGCTTCTGACGCAGGAATCCCACGGAGCGGGTGTTCTTGGCTTGAATGTCCTGCCAGAGGCTGTGTTCGTGGCGCGCATCGCGGCGCTGCTGGCAGAAGAGCCCGAGAAGCTCCTTGCAGCCATCTTCGCGCAGTTGCCTGAGGATCCGATGGGCGGTGAAAGAGCCGAAGGTCTGCAAGAGCTCCCCGATCGTCCGATCCTCAGGCTTCACCAGGGCATGCAGATGGGAGGGCATGAGCACAAAAGCGAAGAGCGCCATGCGTTGTCTCCGTCTGAGCCAGGCTAAGCTGTCGAGGACGATCCGCGCGTAGGTTGGCTCGGCGAAGAGAGGCTGCCAACTGCAGACCGTGGCCGTGACATAATAGATGTGGGTTGGGTCATAACGGGAGCGAAAGGTCATGGGATCCCCCTCGCAGCTCGTCGCGCAAGAGGCGGCGGGGACATTATCGCGCTGCGTCCCCGCCGGGGACGGCGGGGGAGCGAGGGGCGTGGTAGAAAGGATGTCCCCGCCGGGGACGGCGGGGGAGCGAGGGGCGTGGCAGCGGGGATGTCCCCGCCGGGGACGGCGGGGGAGCGAGGGGGCATGGCAGCGGGGATGTCCCCGCCGGGGACGGCGGAGGAGCGAGGGGGCGTGGTAGAAAGGATGTCCCCGCCGGGGACGGCGGGGGAGCGAGGGGCGTGGCAGCGGGGATGTCCCCGCCGGGGACGGCGG
>JALHUO010000198.1 GCA_022866545.1 Dehalococcoidia bacterium
TCGGATTGACGGTGGTGCCGCCAGTGTAGCCGGAAACCACATCCTCAACCCCATCCACCTCCTTAAAGATTGCTTCCAGGCACCAGAAGCAGCCGCCGGCAAGGGTGGCAACTTCTGTTCCGGCCCTCCCGGTCATAGCTTGTTCTCTGGTGCGAATTTCAGTGCAATGCCGTCTATGCAATAGCGTTTGCCAGTGGGCAGCGGTCCATCATCGAAAACGTGACCGAGATGGGCACCGCACCTGGCACAGAGCACTTCCGTCCGCAGCCTTCCCTCACGTCTATCAGGTTGCTGGGCCACGTTGAGTGGCGAGATTGGTTCATAGTAACTTGGCCAACCAGTCCCTGAATTGAACTTGGTTGAACTACGAAAAAGGTCGGTGCCACAGCGGACGCACCGGAAGATACCGGGTTCATGGACCCGGTCGAATGTGCAGGTACCTGGATCTTCAGTTCCCTTCCTGGTGGTGATCTCATACTGCTCTGCGGTCAGTAGCTTCTTCCATTCTGCATCTGTTTTCTCCACCCTCTGGACCGTTACCACCTTGTTCTGTTTGGCATCATAGACCCGGACAGTCGCCATACATTTACCTCGTGCGAGCTCCGACGAGTCATTATAGCACGGTAGGCAAGCCCCACCCGCCGGTCGCCTGTGTCTGAAATTGTTGACATCGTATGAGCAGTAGTTTATCGTTACTGCAGATATGCAGGCGAAAGATGCGAACCAGCCTCGGGGCATGAGTCGCCCTTTGAGGAGTTCAGTCATTTATTATGGCGACTATTAGGAGGGGCCGATGAACGAAGAAGCCAAGACAACAAAAGTCCCAAACGCCATCAAGAAGATATTGCTATCGGATGAGCAAGTCATAGCAGTCATAAAGCAATCGAGGTTGAAGGCTGCCATTACACCCGACTCCATAATAATCACTGACCAGAGAATAATCAGGTGCTCTCCGTCAGCTATGGGATTGCGCAAGGAGATTGAAGATTACAGATATGAGGACATAGCCAATCTGAAAATCGATAAAGGAATCTTGTTTGCCACCATCACCGTAAAGCGGCGATTCATGAGCGAGAACCTGATCCTGGACGACCTCCCAAAAGGTCAGGCGGATTACATTTCCAGGGTCATTCAAGAGAATCTCAGGCGAATGAGTGGCGCCACCACGTCCCCGGTCACAGCCAATCAGCAGGCTTCTGTGGCTCCGCCAGAGGACCCTCTTCAGGTCCTGAAGCTTCGCTTTGCCAGAGGCGAGATTACTAAGGAACAATTCGAGGAAATGAAGAGAGCGTTGGAATAGACCTGGCTGACGCTCTGGTCCTCCTCTGCCCTGTTCTTGAAGCTGTAATAACATGGAGAGAGACCCTGCAATTGCTTCTTGAATGCCAACAATACGCCCTATTGTTGGGGGCTTTCTGAGTGTTTGTGGCAGGGCAGCCGGTTTTTGTCTCAAAGCAGTATGGGGGAAGAAGAACACGGCAAAGGCCGTCATTGAACTTGTCAGCGCGTTTTGCCACATATAGAATGGGAACAACGTGAGCGTTTTCGTAACCACTTTGCAGGCAGTACTTGCACTCCTCGGCATTGGCCTGCTGGGCTTCTGGATCATTGGTAGAAGACGTGTGCCGTCCGATACGCTGACTTTTCTATCCTCATTGGCCATTGACATAGCCTTACCTTTACTCGTGGTCGCCAATCTCATATCTGATTTCTCGCCGCAAGAGTATCCAGACTGGTGGCACATGCCACTTTGGTGGCTTGGTTTCGCAATCGTAGCACTGGTACTCTCGCTGTTAGCGTCATTCCTGGTGAAAAAAGAAATACGGAGCGAGTTTACTATCGGTCTCTTCTACCAGAACGGGCTTTTCTTTCCTGTATTAATTATTGTTGGCCTTTTCGGTGAGGGTAATCCGTATTTGGTCCCGCTTTTCCTGTTCACGATATTTCATCCTTCGGTTATATTTAGTACATTTACCTTGTTTTTTGGCAAGCGCATCCAAAGGGAAAAACTCAACTGGCGCAGGATTGCGAATCCGGTGCTCGTGGCCACCGTCGTCGGGCTTGTCATTGGCCTCGTCTCTGCCAACGAGTACGTACCCGAGTTCTTGGTCACTATCGTTACCATGGTGGGAGCCATTGCAACACCGCTCTTCATGCTAATACTGGGTGGGAATATTTATAACGACCTCGTGTATAAAGCAGATGATAACAAGAGGTCGGACATCCGGGAAGTCATCAAGTTCGTCGCGATTAAGAACGTCATCTTCCCGCTCATTTTTCTCGCTCTATTACTCTGGCTGCGCCCCAATTCTACTGTTGCCCTGATCGTTATGCTTCAGGCTGCCGTACCGCCTATTACAGCAATACCAATCCTGGTTGAGCGGTGCGGAGGGAATCAGAAAATTGCCAGCAAGTTTGTTGTTGCCAGTTTCATATTCAGCATATTCTCAATCCCGGCGTCCCTATATCTGTTCAGCAGGTTCTTCCCAATTCCTTTGTGAGAGTAGCCCGTTCTTTCAAATCTCGACGACTTTCTGAAGAGGCTGGTGAAATCAATACAAAATCTGAGTCGTCAAGCTAGATCCCGGATATCGCATAGCCTCCATGATGTCCAGGCATTTCCCCTACACAACAGGCGAAAGCCAATCGTATTGTTGAGATCTTAACCCTTGTGTCCCTGTCATCTGTCGTGGGGTCAAGGGAACGCACGGCATGTTGGGCTACAATATGGGCTTCTGCTGCCAGAGCTAAGCAATATGGACTATTGTTCAGTCAGGTAACAAAGCGGTACTTTGTGTAATCAGTTGTCAATTGCGTACTACCCTCACAGTTTGCACAATATGTCTGGCGAAGACTAGAGCATGAGTTTATTTGTTTGTCATTATTGCTGGGGCGAGGATTCCCAGTCGGGTAGTTGTGGATGAAGATCAAGGCTGCAGCATTATGTTTAGCGCGCCCTGGATAACTCGGCGAGGATAAATGACATTGGCGTTCAATGTCCCTTCAAAGGGATCCTGAATCTCGACAACGCGATTTTGGGAGTCAATGTATGCCACTGGTAAAGTACTACGCTCTCTAGCCGCATGGAGCGAATGCGGGAGCAGTCACGTTGCAGGTGAAAGGCGTGAAGATCGCACACGCTATGCTATTAATCAAGTCGCCTAGCCAGTCAGGGAGACCGAGGGTTGGAGCAAGGGAATCCA
>JALHUO010000199.1 GCA_022866545.1 Dehalococcoidia bacterium
AGCGGCGTGGTCTGCTTTGATAGCACAGGACCCGGAATCGCAATACTCCATATCGGCATAGGCGATTCGACTTTGCTGCACTGGGTTCAAGAACTGGAATCCCGCCCAATTGCCGGAGCCGGGGGTTTTAGTGAAACGAATTCGCTGGAACTCTGTGCCCTCTGCAAGAAGGCGACCGTTAATAGTAATGCCCTTGCCGGGCTCGAAAAACAGCGTTGTTCCCGGCTGGATTGTCAGGGTTACGCCGGCCAGCACGGTAATGTTATCTGTCACGTGCCACGGGCCGGAAGCGGCATCGAGAGTGGTATTTGTCGCAAGCGTGCCGGAAATATCCAAATCGCCACCGTCATTATACCAGATATCTATGTACCCGTGTTCGAGTTCATTGCCGGTGCCGTTGGGGTCATCATACGTTCGGACGATGATACGGTTGATGCCAGGATTAAGAGTAACACCGCTAATAGACCAGGTTGCATTTCTCGGTGACCAGGTTGCCACCCGGTCATTTACCCGCAGAGAGCGGGTGTTAACGGCATCGGCGGTTCCATGTAGTGCGGTAGTGCTGCTATTGGTCTGGTAGTAGCCGGAGACTTGCGTCAGGTCGGACTGTATCGTCAACGCCGATGGGATAAGCGAAAGCACATACGCATTGCGCTGCGCCATAAAGGTCTTCATCTGATTGATTGTGCCGGTCGGGACCCAGCCGCCAAGAAATTCGTCAAGGAATGGATTAAGCTGCTCAGCGGATAAAGTCGTCTCAATGAGGTTCTTTAAGTGCCAGTAATAACGCGGCATAAACTCGGGGCGCTCCATAAACCGTTTCATCGTCGGAATGTTGGTGGCCTCCAAAAATCCGTCCGTGTAGCTTCCGATGGTCTGGCCCATCCCAAATATGGAGTCCAGGTCGTGCTGAATGAGCACAAATCGCGTGTCCTCAACCCCACGATACAAATGATAGTCGTCGGCGTTGCCGTTGCAAAGACTGGTCTCCCGGTTATTCAGCAAAACGTTGACAGCTATGAGGCGCAGCCACTGCTCGGCGTTGAGAACCCGATTGACCTCCTGGACATAGATGTTATCCGGCGTATTGTTGGACAGCACGTATGTCAGTTCGATAAGGTCGGACCAATCGTCCTCTGCAGTATTGGTCTCCTTGAAGTAATTGTTGCGATAGGGAGCCGGGTCCTGCCCTTCATAGCGCAAATCCGCCTGATGAGTCACACGCATACATTGGTAAGTATTGCCTGCATCGTCACCAGGGTAATGGTTTTCAGCAAAATCGCTGTCAACAACCTCAAGATGAACATACGAACCATACGTCTCCGTTGGCGCCATGTCGGCCATATTCTCCCCATTGACCCTTACCTGAACGGCGGTAGTATCACATTGTGCAATACCCGCCTTTCGAAACAGAGCATTACCTACCAATTGCAAATATGTAAATTTGGTATTGAGATTAATCGCAGTTACATCCTTCCATGGCCGGTCGTGAACAAAATTTACGTGGTAATTATTAGGCATGTCGTTCCGGCTGCCGTGCCCACGGTTGCGAACGCCAACATTGTAGCGCATCTTCATATCAACACCATCTGCGCTGATAAACGTGGAATTCATCTGACAGTTGGGACCCTCAAGACTGCTGTGAGGCACGATATCCTTCAGCCTATCGTTCTCGGCCTTAGTCATTATAATGCGATACATAGGCTGGCTGCCGGGCACCCACGGGACATTGGGGTCGAATGTCTTATCCACCTGATAGAGCAGATTGGTTACCTGCTCCGGCACACCATCTATTGTGCTCGGTGCAGGCCAGGTTCGAGTATTGCTGTTGGCATTGCTTGCTTCAATAAAGAACTCAATGATTGTCTTATCGGGGTAAGCAGGTATCTGGCCGCCATAAAGCCCGTCACCGGCGCTGCCGTCGCCGTGCAACCCATCGTCAAACATTACCACGTTGTTGTAGTCATTGGGGTTGTAGTGAGGATAGACATATTGACTATACACCGAGCGGTCCACACGGTAATGCAGCTTGACCGCAATTCCCGTGGGTAGCTCATCCATAATCTTGGCCATCACTGTCACCGCATCGTTTGGCCCGGGTATGAACGAAAAATGCTCCACCTCCAAAATCAATGGCGCAATGTCACCATCATTGACCGAATTAGTTCTACCGGGCGTCCCATTATTGACATCGCTTGCCGACCAATTCTGCCCGTATTCGTTGGGTAGCGCCGGATTGATTAACTCCAGCGACTTGCCGCCGCCATCGTGTGCATTCAACCATTCCCAGCCACGGTAGCCAATATCCAAAGGCCCGAGCTGACGGACCGACCAGTCGCCCTCATCGGC
>JALHUO010000200.1 GCA_022866545.1 Dehalococcoidia bacterium
GGGAGGCAAAAGTGAAGTACCTTGAAGTCCTTAAAGATCTGATTTCCATTGACACTACTGTACCGCCGGGTTTGAACTACGGCAAGGCAATCGGTTATCTCGAGCCCTTGTTCAAAAAGTTAGGCTTCGATACACAAAGGCCCGTAATACCTGCCCAGCACGCAGAAGGAAGAGAAGGAAGGGTTAATCTTATTTGCCACCGCCACGAGAAAGGTAAGCCGCGCTTGATTTTCTATGCTCATATCGATGTCGTCCCGGCCGAAGGTTGGGACGCTTTCAAACCCAGAGTCGACAACGGGAAGGTCTATGGTCGGGGCGCCGCCGACACGAAGGGAAGTATTGTTGCGCTTCTTCTGGCCATGGAATCTTTAAAAGGGAAGCGTCTTGACTTCGACGTTTCAGTCATGCTTACGACCGACGAAGAGTTCAGCCAGGCCAGCCAGCTCCAGTACCTGAGGCAATATCTGGAGCCCGTTGCCGGTGCTTACTTCCTCAACCTTGATTCTAACTTTGGATTTGTTTCCATAGCCAACCTCGGGGCACTGCAGCTTGATATCAAAGTTACGGGCAAATCCGTACATTCCGGCTTATCCCATCTCGGAGAGAACGCCATCGAGAAGGCCAGCCTTTTGATGCAGGCACTCCTGGAGTTAAAACACAAAGTGGAACAGAGAAAATCCAGTGTCCCCACCCACCCCGATGCGAAACTGGACCGAATGGAAGGCAGGTTGAATATCAACATGATAAAGGGAGGCATCAAGACCAATATCGTGCCGGATGAGTGTCTCATATCGGTAGACCGGAGGTTAATTCCCGAAGAGAATCTGGAGGATGCCAGGAAAGAGTTGCTCGATACGCTTGCTGCTGTTCCAGGTGTCACATGGCAGCTTGAGCGTGTTTATGGCATCCCAACGGTGCCTCCCGTCAATGACCCTGTCATAGACCGGCTGGCGCGCATTATCGCTGATACTATCGGGGAAGGTAACAAGTTTGGCGAGATGGGTTCTGGGGACTTATCCCACATTGTTGCCACGTGGGGATGTAAGGCATTTGGCCTCGGCGTCATACGGCCGGAGTGCAATATACACGGTAAGGAAGAATTTGTCTATCTGCAGGACATCGAGGACGTGGCTAAAATCCTCGCGCGGTTTTCTTCAGCTCGGGACTGACTAACCAACATCAGGGCGAGAAGCTCGACTGTCCATTACGAGAACCCAGCCAGTTCCACCGATATTACTTTATACCGACATGCGCAATTGCACAAAAGCCTGTTTTGTGACCTCATTACACGAACCTGCGTTTTGTGACTCCTTAGCTCCATAGTATGTCCCAGACATCGCACAAAAAACTATTGACTATTTCTTGGATGACGATATAATAGTCTCTAAGTATCTGCAAATGTAGACCTTACAGAAACTGGCACTCTAAGGTTGGTATATAAATGGTTGTCAGGTGCGTGCATCAGAAGGCCAAGGCAGTTTCTGCAAGAGTCAGCATAGCACGTAGATACAGATTGGGTTCTTTTCGCTGCCACGGCAGAATCCACCGTCTTCTCGACAATCGAGGGAGTTGCCAAGCTCAGTAATCCGGTTTACTGGACGACTTTGGGTGATACACTGTGCGACTTAAGAAGAGTGCAAGTGCAAACACTGCATTTGGTATGACGAGCCGGAAGGCGCGTACTGCTACGCCCATAGGCAGTCAGCCCAGGGGAAATCTGTTTCAGGACTGGTCTTTATGGTTGTTGTTGGTAACGAACGGTGTGACAATTGCCTTTGCCGTAATACAAGACTGGAATGTATTAGCCCTGATGTGGGTATACTGGTTTCAGAATATTGTGATCGGTTTCTTCAGTTTTCTTCGCATACGTCGGTTAAGGGAGTTTTCAACCGAAGGATTTTCAATAAACGGCCATTCGGTCGAACCAACCGAACAAACAAAGAATGATACCGCTCGCTTCTTTTTATTGCATTACGGAGGATTCCACCTTGGCTATTTCATATTCCTTCTGATATTCTCTCTAACCGGCATGTTTAGCAGCGCTGATGGCGACGCCCTCAATTCTGCAGATTTGAAATACATCATCCCCACAGCCCTGCTATTTCTTGGTAACCACGTCTTTTCCGACTTCTATAACAGACCGAGGGACACCGGGAGACAGAAGATTGGTTGGTTGATGGCCTATCCCTACGCCAGAGTCATCCCGATGCACCTCACCATACTTCTCGGCGCCTTTCTTGGCGGCGGTTTGCTTCTGTTCCTTGTGTTGAAAACCCTTGCCGACGCGATAATGCATGTTGTAGAGCACCGAATCCTTTTGAGAGGCGAAGTGCGGCGCGGGCAAGAGACCGCAGAATCAGAACAAGAAACGGGAGGCAGCAAATCGTCGGAGAAGCAAGTTGCAGCGGAAGAAAAACCTGGGACCCATAGGGGTAGATCGTTAATCTGGCAGGCTATTCTACCGGCTGTCTGTCTAGGTTTATGCAAGCTTTCATGGGATACTCACAGCTTGGAGCTTGTAATTATCTGCTTCATCGCGTTTATCTATTTCGCCTACATGCTTATCAAGAACCTGGTCAACTTCATGCGTAAGCGTGACTAAAGAAGGCTGGAGAACTGTGAATTTGGCGGAGCGCCTTCCGTTGCTGACGTCAAAGGTGTAAATATTGGATACCAGAGGTATTGGCCGCTAAATCGCTTGGATCCGCGCAAAGCCCGGGCATGGTGGAGACAGCTGGGTAACAGCACAATGTCCTTTACGTCAGAGGCAACAACGGAGGCCAGCATCGAATTTGATTCTCAGGTGTACCCTGGACCTCTGCCTGTTAATCTTTCTTTATTCGTGGGGTGGCGGGGCAAGCCCCGTCCCCACATTTGAGCATGTTGGTCGCATCAAGCATGCTGCCAGCTCAGGAACGGATATGTAACTCCCCCAACAATGTTCCAGGTGTAGCCTGTATGGCGCGTACTGACCTCAACTCCAAGCCCGAGGAGTAACTGTCTATTATTAGACCTCAGGCAGTCGGGGCAAACCTGTATCAGGGCGAGAATGCATATTCACTTGTTTTGTTAACTCTGGCGCAACAACATAGCGTTTTGTGACTCCTTAACTCCGTAGTATGTCTTGAAGGCCACACAAGGTATTGCCCTTCTTTCGAAGAATTGTTATGCTTACATAAAGTAACCTGATACAAAATAGGCTCATAAGGAGTGCGCTCACACTTGTTACTCCTGTATTACTCTGATCATAATGCTATAGGGTCATGAAGGTTCCAGAGGAGGTGAAATATGACGACGATATTTAGTTCGAGGAGACGCCATTACGTGCCAATAGTCAGCATCTTTTTGATTATGTTGATTATGGTAGCCTTAATTGTCGGGATGGCAGGCTGCGGTCAGCCCGGGATTGAATACACCCCCATGATCGCTGCAGGCCGGGTGCACACGGTGGGGCTCAAGTCCGACGGCACCGTGGTCGCCGTGGGAAACAACGGCGACGGGCAGTGCGATGTCGACGACTGGACGGGCATCACCCAGGTCACCGCAGGCGCCCTGTACACCGTAGGGCTTAAGGACAACGGCAGGGTAGTCGCCGTGGGATATGACTTCTACGGGCAGTGCGATGTCGGCGGCTGGACGGACATCACCCAGGTCGCCGCAGGCGCCATGCACACGGTGGGGCTTGAGTCCGACGGCACCGTGGTCGCCGTGGGATGGAGCTACGATGGGCAGTGTGAGGTCGACAACTGGACGGACATCACCAAGGTCGCCGCAGGCAACTTGCACACAGTTGGGGTTAAGGTCGACGGCACCGTGGTCGCCGTGGGAGAAAACGACTACGGGCAGTGCGATGTCGGCGGCTGGGGGAATATCACCCAAGTCGCCGCAGGCGCCGAGGTCGAGCTTGCCAAATGGGATTTGTTCTAGGCAACGGTGTAGTCGTGTCAATACTACTCCGGTCGAGAAGACGGCTATAGCAGGATTGCTGTGCTGTTCTCGGTAGCGGTGGCTGCTTGGGTGGCTAGGGGGCGGGGCAGAGGTCCAGAGTATACCTGAGAGTGAAATTGCACATTAGCCTGTTTTGTTACCTCTAGCCTAACGATACGTCAGTTTGTGCATTATCACCTGCTTGAACTGGACCCTAGATTGAGGGACTGAGTTCCCCAATTTACTGTGAGTCAACATTCACGTCGACATGGAACTGTGATAGGCTTATGTGCAGGGGCATACGAAAACGGAAAACAAGTCAGAAACGTCACACGTGTTGCCAGTTTCTAGAACCAAAGAAGAAGCCAAGCGCTTCTACGATAGAATCAGTGGGGTGTACGACTGCTTCACTAGGGCTTTCGAGCGAAAACATGCTGAAAGAACTCTGGAATGCCTATCCATTAAAAAGGGAGAGATGGTGCTAGAAATTGGTTTTGGCTCCGGGCATTGTCTCAAGCGGATAGCTCAATCTGTGGGTGAGACGGGCAAGGTATGTGGCATTGATATCTCGGCAGGCATGCTCGAAGTCACCAAGAGAAGATTGAGGAAGGCACAGCTTATAGATAGGGTAGGCCTATGTCGTGGAGATGCTGCAAGGTTGCCCTATAGTGACAATGCTTTCGACGCAATTTTTGTGAGCTTTACTCTCGAGCTGTTCGACACCCCTGAGATCTCCAAAGTGCTGGAGGAGATAAAAAGAATACTCAGGCCGACAGGCAGGCTGGGGATTGCCAGTATGTCTCGAGAGAGTGGCAAGTCAGCACCATTGAGACTTTATGAATGGGCTCATAGGAAGTGGCCGCGTTATGTCGATTGTAGGCCTATCTATCTCGAGGAGTCATTGATGGATGCTGGATACAGAATACGAAGAAGGGAAATGACCAGGATGGTGGGATTGCCAATCGAGATCATTGTTGCCACAAAAGCAACCAGCGACTAGTTTATCCGGTGAGTTGGTGTGTTTGAACCATCGCGCCCCCCGGGCAGGTTTCACCACGACAAGAACGGGAGAATTGCCTGGGGGACCCACCTAGGACTCAACACTACATCGAAAAGTGACTCAATAATTCTGACTAATGTGCGATTTCTCGCATTGCACAGAAACTCAGATTGTGGCCTTTCGTTACTCGAACCGTTGAACATCAGCAAAGGCAGTTAATCAGTTCACAACCCATGCCACTCGACTAAATTATCTAATGGTTCGCGGGGCCGTGGAAATGTGTTAATCGGAGCCCTGAGGTCAGGATAGCCGATGGCTATTGATGTCACGATGGCCCTGTCTTTGGGCATATCAAGCAACTCCCGGAATATTTCAGGCCACAAGACGGGTACGCCCATAATACATGTACCCAGACCATAAGCGAGGGCAGCCAGGCAGATAGTTTGAGTGACCACGCCGATACTCACTATGGAAGCGGGACCGCGGTCATCGGCACAGACAATTATTGCACTAGGGGCGTCAAAGAAGCGCAGCATGTGCTCCCGGTGCTCAAGTTGCTTGGCTTCCAGATTCTTGGTGCCTGGAGGGTAGCGGATGGCGTCCGTCAGTGCTTTCAACGATTGCTGTCTTGGAATCAGAAGCTTAGAATACGGACCTGTTCTGGGCAGGTCAGGCTTGGGGTTCATATAGTCATGGCCATCCCATGTTTTTGCCTTCTCTACAAGCCGGGCAGTTACTTTAGCCAGCAATTTACCTGCCAAGACGTCAAAATGCCAGGGTTGGACATTTCCTCCCGATGGTGCCCAGCGGCTAACATCCAACAACTCCTGCAGAACCTTTTTTGGAACAGGGTCAGGCTTGAAGACGCGGATACTTCTTCTCGTATGTATAGCTTCAATGACATCCATAAACTCCTCCTAGTGGTATTTTAGCGTTGAGTCTAACACGAGAATCATGCTTGGTTCTACTCTTGTTTCCACTTGCTTCACACCATCTATTATTTGTTAAGCACAAACTCATCGACGGAACGACAAGTGGCTTCAATTGCACGATTTAGCGATTTGTTCGGGCAACGATAAACCCAGGAGAGACCGGCGGGTAAAGCAGTATGTTTAACCTCTCGCTGAGAAAATTTCCCTCGCTTTTATCGGGGGTCTTGACAACCCATAACCTTAATTGATACACTTGTTCTATAGAACATTCGTTAAATATAAATTGTAATAGGAGGCTATTATGAGAAAGCCTGAGGTGAGAGAGAGAATCCTTGAATTCATACGGCATTCTTTCGATGACAGGGGTTATGCGCCTACTGTTAGAGACATCCTCAAGGGGTGTAATCTTAGTTCCACATCCGTGGTCCAGCATCACCTGAATACTCTAGAAAAAGAAGGCCGTATCCATCGTGACCCTCAGGTGGTTAGAAGCATCCAGTTAATGAAAAAAGACGTTGTCGAAGTGCCACTCTTGGGGGCAATTGCTGCAGGAAAGCCGATCCCTGTGCCAAGTTCAGATACCTGGACTACTCCGCCCGAGGAGACGCTTAAGTTAACTACAGATATGGTAGGAAATAAGAGCAATATCTATGCCCTTAAGGTAAAGGGGACTTCCATGGTTGATGCTCTTATCGATGATGGAGACACCGTGGTCATGGAAGCTGTGCCAACCGCTGAAGATGGGCAGATGGTGGCTGTCTGGCTCAAAGACGAACAAGAGGTAACTCTAAAAAAGATTTACCGAGAACCAGGACGCATTCGACTTCAGCCGGCAAATAAACAAATGAAGCCTATCTACGTAAAGCCCCAGAATATCGAGGTGCAGGGAAAGGTGGTGGCTGTACTCAGAAGGCTCAGTCGCTAATCACTCAATCTCCAGGGAGCGGGAATAATGAGGATTGGCTGCATTTTCTTTCCCAACTTTGCCGTTCAGGTCGAAGTGAGGGACAACAATGCACTGTCAGGTAAGCCAATTATCATCGGGGGTTTCCCTTACCAGCTAAAGGCTGTTCACGACGCCTCAGAAGAGGCAGTGAGGCAAGATGTCAAAAGAGGCATGCCTTTACGCCAGGCTTACGCTTTATGTCCTCAAGCAATATTTTTGCCTCCGGCTGAGGATAAATACAATGATGCTTTCACCAATGTTCTACACTTCCTTGCCAAATACACCCCGGTGGTAGCAGTGGGAGCCGAAACTTGTGCACTACTAGACGCTACCTTAGAACGGGATGAATTCGCTTTTATAAGAGATATCATGGAAATTATAGAGGAGAAGACCGGCCTCCATACATCCGCCAGCATCGCCTCAAATACATTTGTGGCCCGGGTAGCGAGTCAAGTCGCTAAATTCAGTGAGTGCCTTATAGTTCCAGATGGTGAGGAAAGGAGATTCTTACAAAATTTACCTGTAGATCTGCTACCAGCCTCACCTGAATCAC
>JALHUO010000201.1 GCA_022866545.1 Dehalococcoidia bacterium
CTGTTTCGCTCGCCAGCTCCGTATAACCGGGAGTAGTGGAGTCGAGATCGTTCATTAGAACGTAGCTACCTCCTAGGTTGTCTCTGATGGCATCCAAATCATACCAATCCCATATTTGGTCTCCAGTGATCTCCTCAAAGTTAGCTGTTATGGAATAGTCACCGTTCATGGTGATGGTAGTAGAAGCAGAGTTGACATCAGCAACAGTGCTGACATCCCCCCCGGTCCAGTTGCCAAAGTAGTAACCCTCCTCAGCCGCAGCCACCAAGGCAACCACTGTGCCCTCGTCATAGGGGAAATTCCCTTCTCCCGGGAAGGCTACCGACCCTCCATCGGTGCTGGAGGTAGTAAGGACAAACTGTTCTGGAGGTATCTGCTCAAAGTTCGCAGTGACGGAGTAATTCCCCTTCATGGTGATTGTGGTTGTAGGGGCGTTGACATTGGCGATAGTCTCCACATCGCCGGACCAGTTGCCAAAGTAGTAACCCTCCTCAGCCGCAGCCACCAGGGGAACTACCGTGCCGCAGTCATAGGTAGAAGTATTCTCTCCAGGAGAGGTTACCTCACCACCATCTGTGCTGCCCACTGTAAGGTCATAACTCAGCAGGGCAAAATTGGCGGTCACATTCTTAGCCCCATCCATGGTGATGTTTGTTGTGGCTGAGTTGGGGTCGGCGACAGTGTCGCCAGTCCAGTTAACGAACTGGTAACACTCCTTAGCCGCGGCCACCAGGTCGACCACCATGTCTTCGTCATAGAGGAAAGTCCCTTCTCCAGGGGTGATCACCAAACCCCCAGCGGTGCTGGAGGTATTAAGGACGAAGTGTTCTGGAGGTATCTGCTCAAAGTTCGCAGTGACGGAGTAATTCCCCTTCATGGTGATTATGGTTGTAGGGGCGTTGATATTGGCGATAGTCTCCACATCGCCAGACCAGTTGACAAAGTAGTAGCCTTCCTCAGCCCCAGCCACCAGGGCAACTACCGTGCCGCAGTCATAGGTAAAAGTATCCTCGTCAGGAGAGGTTACCTCGCCGCCATCTGTGCTGCCTACTGTAAGCTCGTAGCTCAGTAAGGCAAAATTGGCGGTCACATTCTGAGCTTGATCCATGGTGACGGTCGTTATGGGCGAGTAGGGGTCGGCGACTTCGCCTGTCCAGTTAACGAACGTGTAACACTCGTCCGCCACAGCCTCTATGACAACCACCGTTCCATCGGCAAAAGTCGGCCCGCCGGAGACAATCACCTGGCCGCCTTCGCCACTTGAGGTGCCGAGATACCACTCAGCAAGGCCACCGCAGCCGGCACCATCACAGCTTCCTATCCCGGCAATCAAAATCACCATAATGAGCAAAATGCCAAGCCTTTTCATGTAGTCGTGCACTCTTGAACTAAGTATTGCCTTCATACTTCACCTCCGGATTCTGTAGTCGCCTTGGACAAACGGGCCCGATCGATGTTGCCGTATGTGTTCATATGACCATCGTAGGAACCATCCAATCCCCCTGACGCGCACACTTGACCACCAAGCTTAGGTCGATCCTAACGTAATATTTCTTACTGATACTATGCTGTCAGACCCTATTATACTATTACCCAAAAAAATGTCAATGGGTTTCTCGCCTGATCTCCAGGATTCTTCACAATTTCATCACGATTCTGCAAAAAGTCCGTAAATTGAGTAACATTTGTTGTAAAATACATCTGCCCGTGAAAAATATCAGTCCCAATGTTGCATTACATAATATTTACTGATTTAGATGGCACCCTTCTGGACTCCAGAACCTATTCCTACGAGAAATCACTGACGACGATAAACCGACTCAAAAAAAAGGCCATACCTATCATATTTTGCTCGGCAAAGACCAGGGCAGAGCAGGAGGTATATCGGCGTGAATTGGGACTGTCTCACCCTTTTGTAGTGGAAAACGGAGGCGCCATCTTCATCCCCCAGGGTTATTTCCCGTTTCCGTTTGATTACCACAAGACTGTGGGCGACCTTCTGGCTATCGAGCTGGCAATCCCCTATAGGAAGGTCAGGGAATTCCTGGTCAAAATTGGCAAAGAGAATGACTTTGGTTTCAAAGGCTTTACGGATATGAGTGCTGCCGAAGTAGCTGAGATAACGGGCTTGAATCTAGAATCTGCTAGATTGGCCCAGCAAAGAGAATACGATGAACCGGTAAAGTTTGAATCCTCAAGAGAGAAAGACTTGAGTAAGTTCCTGGCAAAGCTCGGGGAAGCTGACCTTAATTGGTCTCACGGAGGACGTCTTTATCACATCATGGGAGGCGGCGGTAAAGGAAAAGCAGTGGAAGTCTTAAGCGGCTTATACCGCAAAATGTGGGGGGAGATAAGAACCGTCGGGCTGGGCAATGGTCTGAATGACTTACCGATGCTTTCGCAAGTTGATATACCCATCCTGGTACAGAAAAGAGATGATAACTGGGAAGATGTGAATTTGCCCCGCTTGCGCAGGATCCGGGGGATTGGCCCCGAGGGCTGGAGCAAAGCAATCGCAGAGGTATTCGGAAGTTAAGCCACAGGTCAGAAATGCCGACGGATGAATGCAGAGCCCCTGAAAACGTCGTTTCCCAAGAGCTGACAAATTAGCTTACAGGTTTTGACAACGACTGCGGGTCTGATATTATGGCTTGAGGGGATAGGACATGTTTATTGAGAGCCCGAGGTACACAGAACGTTTCGGTTCAGTGAGAATGAGCCATGCGCAGAGGGTGATATCTCTAGACTCGGGGGCGAAAAGACGGCCGCATTCCCATGGCGCCATAGGAGTAAAAAGGATAGATGAGGAAACGATCCGGCATTTCGAGGACAGGATGGCAATCGTTATCCCAATCAAAGACGAGAAGCTCAGGCTTCTAGAAGGAGTGGTTAGCGGGGTCCCTCACGATTGCCTGGTAATAGTAGTCTCCAATAGCCAAAGGGAAAGGGTTGACAGATTCAGAATGGAAGGCGATGTTTTAGACCAGCTTTGTCGCTTTACCCTTCGCCAGGCCCTAATCATTCATCAGAAAGACCCTGCTATCGCCAGGGCAGCAACGGAGGCCAACTATGTAGACCTTCTGGATGAAGACGGTCTAGTGCGTGATGGCAAAGGTGAAGCCATGATAATAGGACTAATTGCGGCCAAGGTAGCGGGCAAGGAATACGTCGGTTTTATTGACGCTGACAACTATTTCCCGGGGTCGGTGCTGGAGTATGTCAGAAACTATGCCGCTGGCTTCAGCCTGGCGCAGTCTCCTTACAGCATGGTGAGGATATTGTGGAGATATAAGCCCAAGATCTCGGCCGGGCTATACTTTAAGAAATGGGGAAGGATATCGGAGATCACCAACAGGTACCTAAATAGCCTGATATCCACCAAAACCGGGTTTGAAACCGAGGTCGTGACAACGGGTAACGCCGGTGAACATGCCATGAGTATGCAGCTAGCGGAAATCCTGCCATTTGCCTCGGCATATGCTGTCGAATCTCAGGAGTTAATATCTTTATTCGAAAACTTTGGCGGCATCCTGCCTACCAAAGAATCAAAGGTGATAGAGCAAGGAATAGATATACTACAAATTGAGACCAGAAACCCTCACCTGCATGAAGAAAGAGGGAATCAGCACCTCAATGAGATATTGCTGTCCTCGATGAGCACAATTTACCATTCGCCCTTGTGCGATAAGGAAGTTAGGCAGGCAATTTTAGCGGAGTTGATCAACCAGGGGATTCTCAAGGACGGGGAGTTGCCTGCCCCCGTTCATATTAATTCTCCGCTAAGCAAGGTGAAGGTCGACAAGTTTGTGAACGTAATAAGAAAACATTCCGATAAATACCACGTGCTGCACTAAATGCAGATTTCAGGACAAAATCGTACCCGGCTCGACAGTTTCAGACGGCCAAATCTTGATTCCCTTAGAGACCTTACTCCCTTTGCCAATTCGGACATCATCACCTAGAATGCAGCCGTCCGAAATTTCGCTTTCCTCACCGATACGACAACGGCAGGCAACCAGGCAGTTCCTCAACTTGGCTCCCTTGCTGATTTGACAGTCCTGCCATAATACCGCCCCTTCCACTACAGCGCCTTCTTCTACACGACATCGTGTCCCCAATACGGCAGGCCCCCTCACTATGGAATTCCTATCAACAAAACAGCCTTCGCCAATTATTGCCGGCCCCTCAATGTGAGCTGAGGGGTGAACAAAGCTCTCCCCTTCAAATTTAATACCCTTATTGCCTACGTAGCGTCGGAGCAAATCGTGGTGCAACTTCAAATACTTATCTGGCGCACCTATGTCAATCCAGTAATCCCGGAACGGATAGCCGTATATAGCCTGCCCTTTCTCCAAAAGCGGTGGGAAAACATCACGCTCAAACATGGAGAAGGTATCGGGGGCGATGCAACTCAGAATATCTGGTTCCAGGATGTAAATACCAGCGTTAATCATATTCGTAGTTACCATTTCTCGACTCGGCTTTTCTATGAAACGTTTGACCCTGCCCTCGCTGTCGGTCTCCACTACACCATACATGGTAGGGTCTTCTACCGGTGTCATTGCCAGACTGGCTGTAGCTTTGTTTTTGTGGTGCAGCCTCATCATCCGACTCAGGTCAATATCAGTGAAGATATCCCCATTCAGGACAATGAACGAATCGTCCAAGAATCTTTCAGCATTTTTCACTGCTCCGGCTGTTCCCAGGGGGCGGTTTTCTATCGAGTATGTTAACCTGACGCCGAGCTTGCTGCCATCGCCAAGATAGTCCTGGATTTGCTCAGGTGACTTCCCAACGGCCAGAACTATATCAACAATATTGTGTTTTTTCAGGTACCCCCCGAGGTGCTCAAAGAAAGAGCGATTCAACACAGGAACCATTATCTTGGGAGTGTTACAGGTAAGGGGACGCAGCCTGGTCGCCTCCCCACCAACCAGAATAACAGCCTTCATCGCACCTAAATCTACCCTACCCCAGACAAATGCGTCAACCTTCCCGGCCAACTTACGGCTCCCTTTCCACAATCCGATAACCCACTGTGATTTGCCATAACTTCCCCTCTGTGTTACTTTTCCTTATTAGGCGGCTGCTCAAATTTACCCTATGCCACTGTCTGATAAATCAGGCAACTAGATGATCTGTGAGCGGGATCATTTCAGAGCAAGGAGGAAAGATGGAGGTGATGGTCAATAAAACAAAGGTGTCTATAGTCCAAGGAGATATCACCAGGCAAGGCACCGATGCCATCGTCAATGCTGCCAACTCCAGCCTAGTGGGTGGCGGCGGGGTGGATGGGGCAATACATCGCGCCGGGGGACCAGCAATATTGGAGGAATGCAAGAGAATCATTGCCCGGCAGGGCAGATTGGCCACCGGCAAAGCTGTAATAACCACGGGGGGAAATCTCAAAGCACGGTACGTGGTGCATACTGTTGGTCCCATCTGGCATGGTGGCAGCGGAAACGAAGCTGAGTTCTTGAGAAGCGCCTATTACGAGTGTCTAAAATTAGCGACCGGGAACAAATTGGCCAGCATTTCCTTCCCTTCCATAAGCACCGGAGCCTACGGCTACCCGGTTGACGAAGCGGCAGAAATAGCAGTGGGCACCGTCGTTTCATTTCTCAAGGAGCAAGCGACATCCCTTGAAGAGGTCGTCTTTGTCCTCTTCGATTCGCGGACTTGGCAGAGCTACTGCTCCGCTCTTCAAGTTTACCTTAACCGCTCAGAAGCGTAACAAAAGGAGTCCTCACGCGATAACCATCTGAGAAGGCGGAGATTCATTCCCCGCCATAAAGAGCGGGTGTGAGAAAAATGAAGTTGCCCCCTTTTACGTGAAGAATCCCTTAGGATCGAATAGCCTTAGTAAAGTCAAATCCTCTATGGCTACGGGCTGAGCCTCTTTTAGACTGGGACTGACCTTGAGTTGCCAGCCGACTTTGTCTCTTATCCGGGCTATGGCTTCTTCTACTGTCTGTTTTGGCCTCAATGGAACATAGGTTGTCAGCGTAAAGGTCTCTTCTCCGCCAATCTTTTCGAAAACGCCGACATCTGTTACCAGCGTCGTCACCTTTTTCCCGCTGAAGGTAATATAGGGTACTTTTTCCACTAGTCTCTGTTTGCCCGAGCTGATTACCACTACGGTCTCTCTGTTACCATTAGCTATATCGTTGGCTCCTCCTGAGCCAACCAAGTATGCCAAGCCGGGAATTCTTGTGGAGTTCACATTGCCATATTTGTCTATCTGCCCTCCTGCCAGAACACCCAGACATTGATTGGAAGAGCCGCCGACGAATACTCCCAGCACAGTCTCAACGTTGGTCAATACTTTGCACGTGTGCATGTTATGATAGCTGAATATAAATGGGTCTGAAGCTCTGGGGAGGTGACCATACATACCTATCTCAGCCATCAAATCCACATCACAGCCTTTTTCTTTGAGTCTATAGGCTGCCAGCCAGCATGCCAGATGTGACAGCCCGACACCAGCGAGTATGGTCTTGTATCCTCCGGCAATGAATTTGTGGTTTATGACCTGCGCAGCGGTGACCACTGTTCTCTCTAGCGAATTCGGCTCTTCCTTGAAATCCACATTCGGTATCTCAGCCGCTATTTCGTCTTTCCAGGAATCTGAGTTAGCCTTCTCTTTAAGGTACAGAAGCCTGTCTCTACCAAGTTTGGCAAGATACTCATCGTGATCCTGGCAATCCAGAATCCAGTGCTTTATCCACTCTGAGAATCTTTGCTCGTCTCTCGATGCTTCCCTGCATTCAGTGAGGAAATCGTAATCTTCAAAGTAATGCTCGAATTCAGGCAGGCCGCAGTTTGGCATTCCCGCGGGATGTGCCCCGTAAGGGGCTTCGCAGACCGCCTTGACCATATAAGAGGGAATTCGGACAAGATGTGAGTGCCTACGTATATACTCCGTGGGAACGATTTTCTCCGCGCTGACGATGACTCCCTGTTTTGCCCCCCAGGCTCCAAAGACGTCAGCCCCCAAGGGGTAGGTCATGATTGTGTTTCCGCAGCGGTCTGCAGCAGCGCCGTGGATCAACGCAATATCCGGCCTCAATGCCCTCATGAGCCCTATTTTATCGCCGGGGACAAACGGGTCATCGATGACCGTAAATGATTCCTTGTTTTCCTCCTCCATGGAGCTTCCCACAATTGACCTGGTGGGCATTACGCTCCATCCCATTGCTCCAGCCAGAAGTCTCTGGGGGATGGTGAGCATCGTCCAGTTCTCGAACTCTACTTCGCCGGAGAGGTAGGCTTTTTGAGCCACAGGATTCGGTCCTGACGAAGGGTATACGTCACCAATGAAACTGGCTATGATTTTCTTGGCTAATCTTCCGTGAATTAGAGCCAGCACGGTTGCTGCGATGCCATTGTTTATGATGATGAACTCGGGGTTCTTGTCCCAAAACTCCCTTACAAGCTGGTAGAATAGAGCTCCGCCTCTTCCGGCAAAATGGATGGACATTCCTCTCTTAACGTGCCCTCTTATAGCTTCATCAAGGGAGCAGACCTTGTCTTCACCTTCAATTACGGGAAGTTGGAATTTCGAGTCTATGAAAGCTTTTAGTTCATGCGGTTCCATTGTCCTTCAGAAGAATTCCCGAGCAAGACAGACCCCGTGGTCTAAACAGCAACATGCCGGCTTCCGCAGCCGCAGTCTAGTCGGACGGGGTCTTCCGGAGGAGTGCCTGCAGCTTTTCGTATTCGCCGTCCAACATGCGGTAGCAGTGCTTCTCTTCAGGAAACTTGTTGCTCTTCACATCCTCGCCGAACTCACGCATTGCCTTTTCGATGATTTCGGCCAGGTTCGCGTATTTCTTGACAAACTTGGGAGTGAACGCCTCGAAATAGCCCAGCATGTCGCCGATGATGAGTAACTGGCCGTCAGTGTACATGCCGGCACCGATGCTCAGCACCGGTATGCTGAGCCTATCCGTGATGATTCTTCCAACTTCGGGAGGGACAGCCTCCACCAAGAGGGCGAAGGCACCCGTCGCCTCGACAGCCAAAGCATCC
>JALHUO010000202.1 GCA_022866545.1 Dehalococcoidia bacterium
CCCGAGACATCTTTAGAATTTCATCCCGACTCTTCTTAAGCTGGTGAGCAAGGTGAATGTCTGAGGCTGAAAGAAAAACATGAATCCGGGGATGCTCGGCTTCTTTAACTGCCTCCCAGGCCCTGTCTACGGCTTCAATATTGGCAAGGCTCAGAGCGCAAATTGTGGGACGCTTAAGCTCCTGGGCAACAAGGCGGACAGCTTCAAAATCACCAACCGAGCTGGCAGGAAAGCCAACTTCAATAACATCAACGCCAAGTTTATCCAACTGCCTGGCTATTTCCAGCTTCTCCTGGAGGTTCAAGCTCGCTCCCGCAGCTTGCTCACCATCTCGTAAAGTAGTATCGAAAATGATGACCTTTTCCATGATTCTCTCCTTCAATAGAATGGGCAATCTCTGTCGCTTCTTCGGCAGATTTTATCCTGATTTCTGATTCTGCTTCTCCTTTCTTAAACCCGGATAGCGCATAAAGAATCACACGGTCTTTGAAACCCTAGCCAAGATGTCCCTTTTCCGCTATGATACAGCAAATAATATCTGCACCAAAAAGGTCTGCTTGTGCCCGCACAGCAGACAAGTGCTTGTAAAGAGACAACGATGAATAGGATAAACGCCAAAGACAAATTTGTCAATGACGGCTAAGTGGAGACATAATTTAGTGCTAAGAAATTAACCACATTGGGAGGAGCAGGACTATTCTATCCTGGCAACAAGCTTAAAAAATGGTACTGATAATAGACAATTATGATTCCTTTGTTTACAACCTCGCCCAATACCTGGGAGAACTGGGCTGGCAACCAGTGGTCCACCGCAATGACCAGATTACTTTAGCTCAAATCGAAGAGCTAGCCCCCAGCCACATCATTATCTCGCCAGGGCCCTGTACACCCTTAGAAGCAGGCATCTCTAACGAGGCAGTGCAGCACTTTGGTGGGAAAATCCCCATACTGGGGGTGTGTTTGGGGCATCAATGCATTGGCTACGTCTATGGGGGAAAAATTGGTCGGACATTGCCAGTCCATGGCAAGACCTCCATTATCCATCACGATGGCAAAACTATCTATCAGGGCTTGCCCAATCCCTTTCCAGCAACACGCTACCATTCCTTGATTATCGAAGCTGAGGGATTTCCATCCGGTCTCGCGGTCACTGCCAAAACTCCCGAAGGGATAATAATGGGGGTGAGACACCGAGATTATGTAGTGGAAGGGGTTCAGTTTCACCCCGAATCCATCCTCACTGAGGTAGGACACGATATTCTGTCCAACTTCCTTCGTTTTACCCGTCCAGTTTGGGATTAGTAGGATGGTGAAACCATGGCAGAAATTATTTATCTTAACGGCCGACTTATCCCTCGCTCCAAGGCTAAGCTATCTCCCTTCGACCATGGCTTCCTCTACGGATACGGGCTATTCGAGACCATGCGAGCTTACAACGGACATATCTTTCGCCTCGACCGTCACCTCACCCGCCTTCGTCGCTCTGCTGGGACCATTGGTTTGGCAAACAAGCTGGCCGCTTTTGACCTAGAAGCTGCTTGCACGAAAATTCTGGAAGCTAATAAGCTCAAGGACGCCCGCCTGAGGCTCACCGTTTCGGCCGGAGAAGGCGACATGACGCCTGACCCAAGCACATGCTCCAGCCCTACCGTCTTAATCACTGCCCAAAACCTTGTCCCCTTACCCCCTGGAAAATATGAATCAGGTTTTAAAGCAGCGCTATCCTCCCTGCGCCGTAACAGCCAGTCGCCCCTATCCCGACTAAAGTCTACCTGCTATATGGAAAATATCCTCGCCCGGATGGCAGCCAGAGCTGCTGGATGCGATGAAGCTATCTTGCTCAATGAACAGGGCTACCTCGCTGAAGGCAGCACTACAAATATTTTTCTGGTGAGCAATAGTGAGCTCATCACGCCTTCTTTGGAAAGTGGCGTACTGCCCGGAATCACCAGAGAAGCAGTTCTGGAAATAACTCGGGCTTCAAATATCAAAATCCTGGAAAGACAGGTGGAGTTAAAAGAGCTAATTGAGGCTGAAGAAGCCTTTGTTACCAATTCCATACTGGAGCTTATGCCCTTGACCTGGTTTGAGGACAAGTCTATCGACACAGGCAAACCCGGTCAGCTAACCAAAGAATTGTTGGCTGCTTATAGAAAACTCGTAAAGGAAGCATTCCAGTAGACAGGAGAAGCTATGAATTCAAATGAAATAGGCGAGCTCCTTTTCGGAACAGCCGGTGTCCCTGTCAGTGCTAAACTCCGTTCCACAGAGGCTGGTATTGAGCGTATTGCCGAGCTCGGCCTCGGCTGCATGGAGGTGGAATTTGTCCAGGGAGTAAAGATGAGCCCTCAGGTTGCTGTCTCGGTGGGAGAATTAGCAGCCAGGAAGAACGTTGTGCTCACCGCCCACGGACCTTACTTCGTAAACCTGAATGCCGTCGAGCCGCAAAAAGTGCACATGAGCAAAGAAAGGATACTGCAGACTGCCCGCATCGCTGCTCTTTTCGGCGCCAGAAGCATCACTTTTCATGCCGCCTTTTACCTCAAAAGCACCCCCGCCGAGACCTACGCCGTGGTCAAAAAGCATCTGCAGGAGGTGGTGAACATTTTGCAGAAAGAGGGAAACAAAGTGACGATTTCCCCTGAAGTCACCGGAAAGCCTTCCCAATTCGGCACTTTAGAGGAACTACTTCGGCTTAGCAGCGAGATAGAAGGAGTTGCCCCCTGCATTGATTTTTCTCACTGGCATGCCCGGACGGGCAAGGCCAACTCGTATCAAGAGTTCCTCGCTATGTTGGACCAGATTGAACGAAAACTGGGCAGGCAAGGCCTGGACAATATGCATATCCATCTCTCCGGGATTGCTTACGGCAACAAGGGCGAAATCAAACATCTGATGCTCGCGGACTCGGACTTGCGATACACAGAGCTGCTCAAAGCCCTGAAGGAACGGAAGGCAAAGGGAGTGGTCGTTTGCGAGAGCGCCCCTTATTTGGAGCAGGATGCCCTGCTCCTCCAGCAGACCTACCGGGAACTCCGTTAGGGCGAACCGTTGGACACCCTCGTTGTGAACTGTGCCGGATTCCATTCGATGCCGTCCGGCTCTGTGCAACCGGGCAACTTGCCAATTCGTGATTCCTTCACAGAAGCTAGCGACACAAGGACAACTGGGCAGAAGGCAGGAGTGTTGGCTAAGAAAGCTGCTGCGGCAAGGTGGGAGATTAGTCAACCAGGGTGAGGTGTTATAGCAATGATAGTGATAATGGGTATTCGCCTTTCGTCTTTGCTTGTTTCATCCGGCCCGTAATGCCAGAACACCCTGTAAGCCCCCGGCGCGTTCTGTTGAACATAGGCCTCAAAAACTTTAATGCCATAACGCCTGGTTAATGATTCATACTCGTGGGTTTGTAAGGATTTTGCACGGAGATTTGTTTCTAAATATCTTAGAGTTTTCCTTACTTGTTTCTGTACACTCTTAAGGGATGGGTTATTCTCAATGATTGTTAGTTGCTTATCAGCTTCAAGCGTAAAACGTAGCTCACGGTGCGTCATTTACATGCTTTGCAAATGAGCCACGATTTATTGTTTTCCCATCCAGTGACTCACGTATGCCCCTATCGATCGAAGCTAAAATATCTTTATTTTCAAATACCCATAACTCAGAAGCAGGTATGCTTGCCTGCGGGTCTAGTATTATCTGCCCAATGCTATTAGAATATACAAAATAGGTGACACCTTCCTGCACCACTGCTTTGGGCAGGACCACTCGCTTCCTGGAATCCGGCATGACAGGCTTACCCACTCTTACTAGATTTTGGTCTTTTATTATGGTTGCCATCTTATTTCCCCTTACATATTGATTAATTGCCATGTGGGTTGAACCCATTTTGCACCATTTCCCACTATTCTCACCATTATCATAACATATGCCACAATTCTGTCAAGTTTTTGTAGCGGCAGACTACATAGGTATTCAGGGGACATAACACCTGATTTGTGGCAGGTTTGATTCGTATGGTGGCGCCGGGATTGTGAGACTTCACGGGGTTTGGGCTTTTCTCAGCATGGCAAAGATCGTCAGTTCCGTTCCCGGCATCCTGTCCTCGGAAACAACCTCAAATCCGAACCGCCGGTAGATAGCCACGTTCTTCCCGCTATTCGTCTCCAGGTAGCATGGCATTCGCTCCCGGTCGATACGTTCCAGCACCGGCCTCAGCAGCCTGCTGGAAAATCCCTGTCCCTGGTATGCCGGGCCTACTCCGATGATTTGCAGATACCAGTGAGGGTACGGGACCAGCCTGCGGTGCAGGTCATCTACGAATCTACCGTAAGACCGCATTCGGCCTGCCCCCTGGCGTCCAGACCTGACAAGAGTTGAGAGCGGGACCGAGCGTACAATTTGCCAGCCCCCAAAAGGCGCCTTCCCCGGTGGCAGCCAGGCTGCCACGCCCTCCAGCTTCTCTGAAGACGC
>JALHUO010000203.1 GCA_022866545.1 Dehalococcoidia bacterium
ATGGGGCATTATGAGGCTTTGTCCGAGTTTCCCCCGGAAGGGAGGTTTTTCTATTGTCTCAAGGCCAAATGCCGACCCGTAGCTGATTCCCTGGCGGTGCCCATAGATAGCTATGTGGCTATGCTCCAGTGAACCGGTCCCTTAACTTGAGTTTCCCAAGCTGTTCTGCTATATTCTTGAGTCACACGGGGCTGTAGCTCAATCGGGAGAGCGTCTGACTGGCAGTCAGAAGGTAGTGGGTTCGAATCCCATCAGCTCCACCAGCCTCAAAGCTAAAAGGTAATACTTCCCAAAGTCCAAAAGAGGCTCTTACCTGCAATAACAGAGCAACAGCTGCAGGTTCGCTTAGATTATTGCCAAAACGATAGAGATGTAGCAGTGATTAGCTGCCTCTAGCATTCAGGTGTAAGAGCGAGTTCAGCCACCATCCCTTGAGGGAAATGTCCCTAATTTGATGTAGGAATCTTCACCTCTTGCCCAGGCTTTCAAGTTGGCTAGCCTTTCACCGTTGTCACCATGCTCAGGTTGGTCAAAAGCTTCCTGCAGCATGTTACAGGGGAGACTCAAACATAATCCGCAATGCTCTATGCCTTTCTCGATGGAACACTTGGCAACTAGGCATTCACCCCAAAACATATTGCCTTTTGTCACTTGGCATCCCAAGCAGTTCATTCTCTCTCTCCATTCACAGTCGCCGCAGTAGGCACCACACCTTGCTATCAGTTCTCTATCCATTTCGCAATCCTCCTCTTCAAATACATTTAGCCATTTCGGGATTCTTGGGCGAGGTTCCCCATTTCAACTTGCAGTGAGGCATTTTGTCCTTCAATGCTTTGTCGCTCATATTGTCTTTGCAATCTCAATAGAATCACACCCTTAGCCAGCAGCAGATGGAATACCGATCCGAGCAAGTATTTGCTCAATGGACAAGGTTTTGAAGCTAGATTGTTCACAAGACAAGGCCAGACAACATTACTACACCGACAGGAGTAGCTGCCCCCTCTATCGCCCGAGGCCTTTCTCGGCGTGTCTCGCGTCTCATCTGATGGGACTCCCCGATACTAATCCATTTTTCTCCGCGATCAGTGACAGCCCAGATATGAAGTCCCAAACACTAAATTCCAGACGATATTTGTTTAGAGCTTGCGTTTCCATCACCCTTGTTCTGGCTCGATCAGGCCGTAGTTGCCATCATCACGACGGTATAGCAGATTGAGCCTCTCTGTATCAGCGTCCAGGAACAGAAAGAAACTATGTCCCAGAAGCTCCATCTGGTTTATGGCTTCGTCAACGGGCATGGGCTTGACCAGGAAATGTTTTGTCTTCACCACCCTCTTGGGAGCCTCGATATCCTCTTCCTCGATTGGAGCGCCCTGTCGGGCGAAAGAGACGCCTCTGCTTTTCTTATCATACAGTTTCCCTTTGTATCGCTCGATCCGCTTGGATAGCGCATCCGCTACCCTGTCAATGGCAGTGCGCATGTCCTTGGACTTCTCCTGAGCTCTGATCAAGACACCTTTGCTGTCGAGGGTAACCTGAATGGTGAATCGTTGCTCAGGCAGCTTGGCACCTTCCCGGGAGATTTCCACCTTCCCTTCATCGATGGTAGACAGGTAACGGCCCAGTTTGCCAACCTTCTTCTCAACGTATGCCCGTATTGTCTCAGAAATCTCCACATTATTCTTGGCGACAATCTGTAGCTTCATTTCTCCTCCTTCAGTTACGAATCTCCATTGCCAACGTCAGGCCCCAAACGGACGCAGCCCCCTTGCTCTTGATGGTTGCCGCACAGGACTCCAGCGTGGCTCCCGAGGTACATACATCATCTATGAGAATAATCTGTTTGCCTTTCACCCTTTCATCACGGCACACGAAGGCATCGGCTACATTCCTCCGGCGCTCTTCTACATCGACTGCTTTCACCTGGGGCTGTGCCTGTTTAACGCGTATCAGGCAATCTTCAATCACCGGCAAACCAATGCGCTTGCCCAATTCTTTGGCGAGAAGGCTGGACTGGTTATAACCCCTCTCCCTCAACCGCCGGGGGTGAAGAGGAACGCCAACCAGAACTTCGCGAGGCAATGGACTCTCATCCAGATAATCAGCCAGCAATTCAGCCAGACGGGGAGCGATTGCCCTCAAGTTTCGATACTTCAGCTCATGGATGGCTTTCCGTATTACCTCGTCAAACCTGAACGGGGAACGGATGCCGTCAATCTCGGTCGGTCTCTGCCAGCAGCTTGGACATACCATGCCGCTAGCTTGAGGTCTCCCGCATCGGGGGCAAAACGGAGGCATCAGTCTCGGTAGTTTTGCCAGACATTCGGGGCAAAGAAACCCTCCCACTTTCCCGCAGCCGACGCATCGGCGTGGGAAGAAAGAGTCCACCGCCAGCTCAACTAATCTACCTGAACGAAGCACATCCTCTGTTAAGGAGTATATTCTCGGCGTGTCCGGGTATGAAGCTCTCCACTAAGAATGGGCTCATTGATGTATATTTCGCCGTTCCTGATTTTTATATTGTAGTTACAATCAGGGCGGGTACACACCCAGGCCTTGTAGTGAATCGGCGCCCCCTGACTACCGAAGTCAGACAGAGGCACCAAATCCCCCTTTCCGCATTTCTGGCACTTTGGGAATGAACCGGTTTCCAAGTTCCACCTCCACAATTAGTTTATTTGTTGATCAAAACCAGTAAGTATATACTATCAGAAATTCGTTTGCAAGGCTATTTTCACCGACAAGTCAAATTTTCTTAGATTTTCTTGATCCCTTCCTGACCACCCAGTCCAACCACCGACAGGCATGTATAGATAGCCCCGGCCGGCGTCAGTTGGCTTCTCATTAGCCTGACAGCCTCGACTTCAATGGGATACTTGTCTTCAAAAGTGGTAGAGCCCACAAGTTCGCCAAAGCTTCTTCTTTCCGGAGCTGATGCTCCTTCTCTAATGCGAGCCAGAGTCAAATGTGGCACAAAGGGGCGTTCCTCCCTGGCAAATCCTAGCGCGGCGAGCGCAGAGTCAATGTTTTGCTGTAACCCGGACAGCCTATCCAGTTCTCCACCGAGCCCGACCCAAAAGACCCGGGCTTGCTTCAGGCTGGGGAAAACACCCAGGCCTGAAATCTCTAAACGGAATGGAGAAACCCCCTGTGCAACTTTCTTCATGGCTTCAGTTATCTCTGTCACCCGGTTAGAAGGAATATTGCCCAGAAACTTCAAGGTCAGGTGGATCCCCTGGGGGTCCACCCACTTGACGAACTTATGTTCGTTTCTCTCCAGTTCTCTCCTTAGCCTGGCTAGCCCTTTCCTAGCCTCTTCAGGCAGTTCGATAGCAATAAAAGAACGGATTTCCTCAGGATTATATGCCACTTTTGCTCCGTGTACGCTTGGCCAGCAATTTTCGGGCGTTAGTCCCCAGGATTCCAGCTTTATCCTTCTCGGAAAGCTGCGCAGATCGGATTTGGGCAATCACCCGGCTCTGGCGCATCAGAGGATAGTCAGTGCCGAAAAGGATCCTATCACTCCCGATGATGCAACCTACCTGTTGGAAAATCTCAGGTTTATACAGGAAAACGGTGGCTGCAGTATCAAAGAAGACGTTGGCTAGAGCCTTGGCTACTTCGGGCATCAGGGCGTAGAAGGGCAAGCCGCCACCCCAGTGAGCACAAACAACCCTCAGGTTCGGGAAAGCCGTGACAAAGGAGTAGATAATGTCCGGAGTGATACGACCCTTACCGAAGTACTCATGCCCCACTGGCTCAGAAGAGTGGGTCAGAAAAATCAAGTCGTGCTCTATCACAGCATCAACGACAGGCCCCATCGTCGTTTTATCGGCGAGGTCGAAATCCTGTACGTCAGACCTCAGTTCCCCAATGCCCCTGGCCCCGGCCCGGGCACACCGCTCTATCTCGGCTATGGCGACATCTCCTGCCCGGGGCTGAATAGCGCAGAAGCCGATGAGCCTTTTGGGATAGCGCGATACTGAATCCAGAATGTAATCGTTTGTCTTTACGCAAAGTTCATGGCTGACCCAGCCGGCGTTAAGAACGACAGACACGTCAATGCCGGCTTCATCCATGCTGGCAATCAACTCCTCCGCCGTGGCTATCCTTGTTTTCGGCTGACCATAAAGCAGGGAGAAACAAGGATCGGACTTGACATATTCATCACGCCTTTCCTTTAACCAGTGGGGAAATATGTGTGTATGGAAATCTATGATCACAGATGTCATTATACCGCTTTTCAGTCGTGGCAGCGTGGGGTGGTATAATGCGAACCAACATTCTGAAAACCTGAATTATCACCTCGGAGGAGTAAAACATGCTGAACGTCCGTACAATGAAGAAAGATACCCTTCATACCGTTATGCTCCAGCAGCTGTATGCACTTAATTACGTGTGGCTGAGATTCGAAGGTCTTATTCAGCAGAAAGCTCCCGAAGCATATATGGGTGAAGAGCATTATCAGCTTTACGAAGACTATGGCGCAGAGGAAGCCAGGCGACTGGTCAAGGCTTTGGGCTTTCCCAGAGAGGAAATCAAGGACCTGGTCAGGTTCCTGCAACATTCTCACTGGGCCATTTTTGAGAATGTCGAAATAGCGGAACTGACTGCCAGCAGTTTCAGAGTGCGGACGCTCGACTGCTCGGCGCAGCGCGCCGCGAAGAAATGGGGGCTGGAGTATTATGATTGCGGGACCGGAGGCCTGCGGATTCGCAACGGTTTCTACAAAGGCATTAACCCCAGGGCAAAAGTCCAGAGGATTTTTACCCCGCCTGAAGCCAGACCTGAAGGCAGACCTGCTCTTGCCTCCTGCGAGTGGCTGATTTCACTGGAGTGAGGTAGCTCACGGTAAAAGAGGATAGGATTGACTCCTTTCTGCAGAGACTATTGGCAATGTCTTTAACAAGAACTTAATATTTGTAGCGTACAATCGTAAGAGTCGCAATATTAGTATTACAAAGGAGGGGAAATGAAACACAAACTAATCTCAGTCGCTCTGGTCGCAATCCTGCTATTTATGATTCTAGGTAGCGGCATTGGTTGTGGCACGACACCACCACCTACAAATCAGTATACGCTGACCATGGCCAGCACGGCAGGCGGTTCCGTCGTACCTGCATTAGGTGCCCATACCTACAACGCAAGTCAGGTGGTCAACCTGACGGCAACTCCAGACAACGGCTACCGCTTTGTCAACTGGACGGCGACTGCGGGCACACTCGGTAGTGCGACTGCTGCGACGACTACCTTCACCATGCCGTCTCAAAACGCAACGGTCACTGCTCACTTCGCCCTCGGGACTCTCGTAGAAAATGTTCCCGACACAAACCAACCACCTACCTCTAACTCTACTAATTTCTGTGCCCCGATAGCCATGGCCAACGTCCTGGAGTATTGGGACGACGTAGCCAACCACGCCAATGCTCAAAATGTGACCGCTGGTCTTATACCTGAGACGGTGGCAGATTACCTGGGCTGGTTTATGGATACCAATGGTGTCGGCAGCCCGGACCGAGTTAACAACCCTGGCCTACCAGGAACCCACAAGCTCGATATAATGCCTGGGACGGTGGAATACGTCCGCTGGGACGCTACCCACAACTACCCCGCAAGTCCTCCTCCTCCTCCTGCTCCTCCTCGCCCTGCCGGGAAACTTGGTTACGATTGGGGTATTATTGTGACGTGTGATACCAATAAGACTGCCACCTTTAATCTTTACATGAATGAGATTGATAACGGCCGGCCACTGGTGGTCGCTTTTGATTACTGGAACCCCGAAGACAAAGCAATGAATTACACCGACCCCGAAACTGGAGAGACGATAAGCGTATTTACCTGGGGGAGTCGCATACCCAGTTCATTGCCCCCTGCCCCTCCAGAGTACTGGACTTCCGGCGATGTCGGACACGCCATCACCGGTGTGGGATATGTTAAGAGCTGGGACCCCGACGGAGCAGGCCCAATACCTTCTGACGACTGGGTCATCGTCCACGATAACTGGAACACGACTCCCGAGAACGTGGTCATACCATGGGCCAACTGGATGTGTCTTTACCTCGTTAGCCCGTAGTAGTTAACCATAACCAAGCTTGTGGTCGTTGCCCCGCCCTGACTTGTCAGGGCGGGGCAATTCTATTAGCCAAATCCTATGTTCTAAGCGTTTTGGCAATTTGTGCTTTGATATTGTCTGGAATTTGGTGCCTGGGATTTAGGATTTGCAGCGAAGCGCCTTTGGTCGTGAAACTAGCGGTGAATAATTCTCATATTTCAATCGTTTCATATTCGGCGGGCAGGATGATGTCTATCCCGCTGTCAGCCAGATTATCCACGTAGAATTCGGGTTTCTCGGAGTGCACCGGGATAAGCACCTGCGGTTGAATCTCGCGGGCAACTCGCAGCAAGTCGGGGCCGCAGGCATGTCCCGAAGCATGCAACCCCCTTTCCTCTTCAGGTATCTCCCAGTCGCCGTTCTTTTCTACAGGGAGCCCGAATGCCTGTAATTGGAAGCGCTTCAGCCAGTGGTGCAGGCGCCGGAAGTCCATCTGCTGTTCCTCGTTATGAGGTTCGCTGGAGCTAAAGACATAAAGGCTGCCGGGGCGGGGCTGTATGCTGGGCAGCTCATTCAAATCCCAGAAGCTGAAACAGAGAATGAAATCATCCTGATTAGAACTAGCATCTTTAGCCAGAACAACCTTGCTGGAGTATTCCTCGTAGATCTTTTTCAACCATTGCGCAGGGCTCCTACTGGCCGTTGTTTCTTGATAGATAACAATGGCGTTTTCCTCAGCAATGTCCGGTATCTCCGGCTCCAGAAGGCGCATGGTTTTCAAAAGATAGGCGTCCTTGGGCAAAATAGCCAGCTTTCTCTTCGTATCCTTGGCAACCTGTAGAAATGTGAGCAAGCGGTCTACGTCCCTGGCAGGAAAATCGGCGATAACCAGTCCCCGGGCACTATTAACGGCTTTGAAAGCATTTCCATACACTTCCGGCTCGGAAACATTCGCCTTTTTATCCACATTGGTGCCTTCCAGGATTAGCGCCCTGGGGTGTAGGCGAGCGGCTTCTTTCATAAATGCCTCGGTGAGCTTAGCTCGCTTGCCATGAAGCCGCAGGTCGCCGCTGTAAACGACCCAGCCCGAGCTTGTTTCAATGCCCCAGGCACAGGCACCGGGGATAGAGTGGTCCACGGGGAAGCAGCGCAGATTAAGGCTGCATTTACCGATATCGTCCAGCAGTTGTGAATCAAGTTTCTTCTGGCGAGTGCCTCTTTCCCAGAAGTCTAGAGCTCCCTCGCTCAGTATTGACCTCTCAGGAATACAGAAGCGACGTTGACGATCACCACCGCCGCTAGCAACGTATGCCCCTTGCTTCCACCCCTTCAGACATTCCTCCGCCCGTGGCGTAAAGTAGCATACTTGCTGGTCGAAATCTGCCTTGCCGGAGTCCTGTACGGCCTTGGCGACAAAGGCTGTGGTCGCTGTGGAGTACACCGGGATGTCCTCTCTCAGAAAAGATATGTGTCCGGAGTGGTCGAGATGAGCGTGGGTCAACAAGATTCCGTCTATATCTTCAAGTTTGCGATAATGCTCGGCTCGGCGAAACTGCTGCCACAGGTTCCCCGTCTCCAGGTCGGTGCGGTAAATGTCTTCAAGGTGGGGAAGAAGCCCCATTACTAACAAGTCGAGGAGTCCGGCTCCGGCTCGAGGCTTCAAGTATTCTTCGTAGTAATCTCGATACTTGCTATAGGGATAGCCAAAGTCCAGGAAAAGCTTTCGCTGGTTGTCTTCGAGCAGGATTTTGTTGCCTCCGATTTCCCTGACGCCGCCGTAGAACGTAAGCTTAACCATGTTTGTAGTGTATCATAGAAGAAGTGGCAACTCTATCACTTCGGCCCCATCATGGCCCCACTGAGATTGCTTCGGCTGGCTTCGTCAGCCCCATAATGATAGGCGGGGGTGTAATTGCCAGTGGACCTTGCCCGGAAGGCAATCACTCCACACCAAGCAATTCCAGCATTTTGCGGACATCTGTCGTCGGCAGCTTGCAGTTATAATTCAGGCAAACGTAGGCCGTGGCCTTGCCCTCGATGCTAGGTCGATATCGGGTGACTGCAGCCAGTTGAGCTGTCTCAGGCGAGTCTTGTTCGGCAGGGTTGAGCAGCACCACTTTACTCGGCAAGAAACGTGTCCTCAA
>JALHUO010000204.1 GCA_022866545.1 Dehalococcoidia bacterium
ACTATGTTGGTCAAAGTTGATTCGGAAACGTTTACCAGCCTTTCGAGTACACCAGACTCCCTCATGAAATTCCCCAGCATAAGCATTCCCATTAACGGTGCCCCCATCGGAGCTATAAGTATGGTGACTATTCCAGTCACCAGGGGGAAAAGGATTTTAACTCTCTGGGAAACCTTTTTCTCACCAGGCTCCATAAGTATGGCGCGTTCTTTCTTGGTGGTTAGGGCTCTCATAATAGGAGGCTGGATAATCGGCACCAGAGACATATAGGAATAGGCAGCGACTGATACCGCCGGCAATAACTCACGTGCATATTTGCTGGTGACATATATGGCGGTAGGCCCGTCACAGGCCCCTATTATGGCTATGGAAACAGCCTCCTGGCGGACGAATCCAAGTTGCAGAGCCAAAAGGAGGGTCAGAAATATGCCAAATTGACCGGCAGCGCCAAAGATAAGCACACGCGGGTTGCCCAGCATGGGGCCAAAATCTATCATGGCGCCAAGTCCGAGAAACAGAAGACAGGGAAATAGCTCGGTAAGGATACCCGAGTTATAGAGCAAATTCATGATGCCACCTTGATCGTATGCCGATAAACCAGCCAGGGGAAGATTTCCTAGAATTACGCCGAAACCGATAGGTACCAATAGAAGAGGCTCAAACTTTCTGGCAACGCCCAGATAAAGGAGAACGCAGCCCAGAAGAACCATAATGGCGCTTTGCCAGGTAAGGCTGGCAAAACCCTGTACCAAGCTAGAAAGCGCTGAGATAAAAACTTCCATTAAAAGCCTCCTTACTTCATATGTTGAACATCATTCTACCCTAGCCCTTGCTCTCCTCCTCTTCCTTCCTAGGGAATAGCCTGATTAGAAGACGAATTAACAGAGTCAATAAGTACAGTGTGATAAATGTGACACCCATTCCCATTACGGTCATGGTTAACCCAAAAGCCCAATCTTTCATATTTCACCCCCCAGTTGTGCTCAGTATTTTTGGCGCTTGGCTGTCTTGCCAATGCGCCGATAGATCAATTTGACGATTTCAACAATTACAAAACCCGAGATAGACACCGGTACTATCCATATCCAGTCCTCGGCACCCATGTGCACTACATGGAACGGACCATTCAAAGCAGGTATATACAGTACACCCATTAGAAGAGCCAATGAACTGAGATTAGCATATATCAGCCACTTATTACTGAGGGGGCCCAATTTGAAGAAACTGTGTATTTCAGAACGACAGGCAAGAGCGGTGAACAGTTCAAACAAGACCATGGTACACAGCACCATGGTTTGCGCCTCCGGTATAAGCGGGTTATTAGGGTCTCGCCATGAACCACCTTCTGAGGTCACCTTCCATAGAAACATAGGTATCATTGTGGCTGCCATGGCAACGCCAATAGCCGCAATCGTAATCAGCATATTCTTGGAAAAGATGCTTGATTTAGGGTCACGAGGTGGTCGTTCCATAATATCCGGGTCGCTGGGGTCAACAGATAGAGCCAGCGCTGGCAGCCCATCTGTGGTCAGGTTTATCCAGAGCAAATGAATAGCTAGTAGCGGCAGGGCCATCCCCATGACACCGGCGACGAACATTATGAGCACCTCACCAACATTACAGGAAAGCAAGTAGATCAAATACTTCTTTATGTTCTGGAAAATACCCCTGCCTTCTTCAACGGCAGCAACAATAGAGGCGAAGTTATCGTCAGTCAGCACCATTGCTGCCGCTTCCTTGCTTACATCGGTACCGGTAATACCCATGGCGACACCGATGTCAGCTTTTTTCAGAGCCGGGGCATCGTTCACCCCATCTCCTGTCATAGCTACGATCTCGCCTCTTTTGCCAAAGGCTTCTATGACTCTCAGCTTATGGGCTGGCGATACACGGGCATAGACTTCAACGTCCTCTACATTGTTCTCGAACTCTTGATCGGTTAACTTGTCAAGTTCAGCCCCAGTTAGAGCAACGCCCTTCTTAAGAATGCCCAATTCTTTGGCTACCGCCATGGCAGTGAGTTTATGGTCGCCGGTAATCATCACTGACTTTATGCCAGCCTTATCACATAGCCTAATGGCTTCTTTTGCTTCTTCGCGAGGCGGGTCAATCATGCCGGCCAGGCCGACAAATACCATACCCGCTTCGGAATCATCTTTGCAGCCTGGCATTTCAGGCAATTTCTTATAAGCCGTACCGAGCACACGCAGTGCCTGACCCGCCATTTGTCTGGCAATATCCAATACTCCAGTCTTATCACTTCCAGCTAGCGGTTTCTCTTTGCCATCCAACAAAATATAGGAACAGGAATCCAGGACTATTTCTGGCGCACCTTTAGAATAGGCTACCCTACCCTCCGGGGTATTGTGTATTGTGGTCATTCTCTTTCTTTCTGACGAGAACGGAATTTCATCTATCCGCGGGAACTTCTCATTCGCCTCTTCCTGCAACAGCCCGGCTTTGGCACTGACAACTACCAATGCTCCCTCGGTGGGATCGCCCTTTATTCCCCAGACTCCACCAGCAGAAATCAACCTGGTGTCATTACACAAGGTATTTATTCTCATTAGGGTCTGTACTGCCATATCTTGAGATACGTCCATAGCCTTGCCATCGAGCTGAAATTGGCCTTTGGGCTCATAACCTACCCCGGTGACGTTTATCAATTTGCCGCCCGTATAAATCTGGCGCACTGTCATCTGGTCTTGGGTTAGAGTGCCGGTCTTATCCGAGCAGATAACCGTGGTACAGCCCAGTGTTTCCACGGCAGACAATCGTCTTATCAAGGCATGGCGTTTTACCATTCTCCGTACACCCAGGGATAGGGAGATAACCACTACTGCTGCCAGAGCCTCAGGAACAGCCGCCACCGCCAGACTCACGCCCCAGATAAACATCTGCAGAATTACGTCGCTTGTGATAGCCCCAGAGCTTATCAAGGTTCGCACCAACACAAGGCCAACGACGATAGCAACCACACCCAGACAAGCATAGCCGAGCCACTTGCCCACCCTGTCCAGGTTCTTTTCCAGAGGCGTTTTCTCCTCCTTTACCTCTTGAAGCATAGCCGCAATCTTGCCAAATTCTGTCTCCATTCCTGTGGCAACAGCAATGCCCTTACCCCGCCCATAGGTAACGGTGGTGCCGCTATAAACCATATTCTTTCTATCGCCAATAGCTACTTCAGTGCCATCAATCACCTGGGTGACCTTCTCCACCGGCGTTGACTCACCAGTAAGAGAAGCCTCATCGGTCCTGAGGTTAAAAGCTTCAATGAGACGCAAATCAGCCGGAATCCTGTCGCCAGTGCTCAACACAACTATATCTCCTGGCACCATGTCCCTGGCTGGTATCTCTACGTCTGCGCCTTTCCTGACTACAGTGGCGGTGAGAGCGGCCATCTTTTTGAGAGCTTCCATGGCTTTCTCTGAGCGGTATTCCTCAACCACACCAAGGGCAACGCAGGCTATCACAATGGCAAATATTACGATGGCATCAGTAATTTCCTCAGGTAGCCCAGCTCCTGGCTCGTAACTGACTATGCCCAGACCGACTGAGATGACCACTGCCGCCATAAGGATAATAATTAAGGTACTCTTGAACTGTTCGGCAACCAATGACCAGACGGATATCTTCTTCTTTTCCTCTCGGAGTTCGTTATGCCCGTATTGAGCCAGGCGTTTTTCCGCGTCCTCAGGAGTCAAACCTTCTGTGCTTGAACCCAAAGAGTTGACAACCACGGCTGCATCCAGGTTATACCATGCCTTTCCTTCCATGCGTGCAATGCTCCTTAGTGTTTTCTTAGAACCCAGTTACCTGTATTATGGTGCATGACTACTCGCTTGTGACAAACAAACAGAAAGAAAGCGAGTATCTATAATACCATAAAGTGCATAGTAGCTTGGCTTTCTTGAAATAAAAGATTATCACACCGCTGAAATCTTGCCTAGAGTTTTCTGTTTTTCTGCAAGAATTCACCTATTGGGAAGGAACTTCACCCCAGTGGCCACACAGTTGTTCTGAACGGAGGTGGATAGTATCTCCGAGTTCGCTTTGGATATGCCTGGCAATCAAAATGTCCTGCCATGGCAGGAAAAGAGCAACAACCAAAGCTAGTTCCACAGCAGATGGTATAATAACCCAATAGGAGAGGTGACCGAGTGGTTTATGGTGCCGCTCTCGAAATTTGTCGTCACGTGTGGGTGCTGGTGAGTTTACGTTCGAAGTAGAACGGTTGTGTCAGTTGCCAGGGGGGGGCTTTCTTCGTGGGGTGTTGTCTGGTGGTTGGGGGTGGCGTCTCGTTCATTGACAAATTATTGACAGAATTCTGACAAGGGATGAGGATTCAGGCGGCGCGCCTAGAGGGATTCGAACCCACGACCCCCGGTTCTGAAGCTAGGAGCGGGCTGTGGTGGGGCATGTTGCCAGCTACAAATTGATGGTTTCTCGTTTTTTGGTCGGGTGCATTGTATAGCTGGGAGGATTTGGACTGATGGGGCGTGGTCGTGAATTCGTTAGCAAAATGTTAGCACTTGGGGGGCAATTCCTTGCGGAGGTGGGAAGGTGGCGGTTTGTGACTTCCAGTTGCGGAGTAAGATCCATTATTCAACTCAGCTTTGTTTTTGTTGGCACGTCGTGGGAAGCGTATAATTGCTACAGGGGAGAGCATAGTTTTGACGCACCGCAGGTAGAATGCAGGTCAGGAGATGACGACAATTGGACAGACCTTTTCAACGTAAAGGGGCGATAAGTAATACTCATGTAGGTCGAGAGTTTGAGATCAAGGCGCGTGAGTTCTTTGCCCGGCAGGGCATTATACTCTCGCCAGGTTTTGTTTTGGCGATTGGAACTAATGGCAAGAGGCAACACAAATTTGATCTAGGTGATCAGAAGAAGAAAGTGATTGTGGAGTGCAAGTCGCACAAATGGACTGAAGGAGGAAACGCTCCGAGTTCGAAAATCAGAGCCTGGAACGAGGCAATGTATCTGTTTTACGCCGCCCCTTCGAACTACCGTAAGATACTATTCGTTCTTCGTGACTACAGCGAGGATAAGATGGAGACACTGGCGGAATACTATATTCGAACAAGTCCCCACTTAATTCCTGCAGAAGTGGAAATTTGGGAATATGATGAGGCCACCAGGATAGGGGAAAGGGTTAACTGAGAGCGAAATCGAGTATATGTGGCACCTTCTGGCCTGATGGAAGGAACCGTGGTTTTCTGCGTAGACGCAGCGAGCCACTGAAATGAGCCAAAATGAAGAAACACAGTGAAGGACGACTGCAGATTGTGTTGGATACAAATACAATCTTCAATAACTGGTTCCTGGACAGCCCTAATTTCAAGGTCGTCGAGCGACTTGTCAAACTTGGTGTGTGCAAGCTTATTATTCCTGAGGTTATCATACTTGAGGTAAAAGGCAAATATAGAGAAGAGTTGATTAGGAGGGCACCAGCGATCGGACACCTCAATACCATGTTGCCAAAGGATAGGCAAATTGGGAGTCCAGGCGTTGAAGAGCTGTGTACGAGTTATGACGTCTCGTTGCGGAAAAGGCTTGAAGAGCTTGAAGTAGAGAGTCCTTCGCATGGTGACATCGCGCAGGATGAAATCGTAGCCCGTCTTTTTGGACACCGAAGACCGTTTAGTAAACAAAAGACGTCTGACAAGGGGTACAGAGACGCTTTGCTATGGGAGGTGATCTTAAGAAAGGTACTTAAGAGAGATGATACTACTTTCTTTATTACCGAAGATATAAACGACTTTTCCGACGAGCATGACTCCGGTAAGTTACACGCTGACCTGCTAGAAGACTTGAAGCATTGCGGTTCGCCCAACACCAGTCTGATTCTGTGCACAGCTCTTGGCCAGTGGGTGAGGGAGAACGGAGTACACTACCTTGAGACAGCGGAGTTAGCGGAAGATCTGAAAGATGGGGAGTGCGAAGGTTTTTCGTTGCGTGCCTGGTTCATCAATGAGAGGGAAGCGTTTATTCAAGCGCTGGATGAGCAAGTGCTAGATATATTTAGGGGTTACAGCATCGATGACCCGACGGTGTCTTACATTGAAGACCCTGAAAGTGTGGCTGTCGAGGAAGCTTTGATGCTGAATGAAGACACAATATTCCTGAGAGCCAAAGTGTTGGCGGGCGTATCTATTGATGGCTATATTGAACAGTGGGACTATGACCCTGAAAGTGGGCGTCTTCCCATTTGGTTAGTGGATTTGGATTATAGCAAAGACTACGTATTTGCGTGTCTATTTACGGATTTACCGTTACGTTTTTCGGCGACGTTTGGTATCGAAAAGAAGCGGATTACTGATTTTGAGCTTGATGACGTTGAAATCTGGGGCTGGTGCCGGCATTGTGGAGCCGTAATACTAAGTGATTCGGCAGAATCGTGCTACAAGTGCGGACGTCAATACCCCTAAGGGAGCGGTCCGGATGCTGAGTCTGCAAGATTGTGTTTCAAAGATGAGGTAGGGGATTAGAATCTCACCTCTAGTTCTGAAAGTACATCCCACAAACAAAGGGAGAGGACATGCACCCTCCGAGCTACATCAGGGATAAATGGTCTACTTGATAGCGGTTGGGATTTCTCAAAAGTGACAACCCTGCCTCCCAAGGCGTTGGCATGAGCGATTATCCAAGGGTCAGCGTCGTTGAGGAATTTAGTGACGTGATGAGCTTTCCACCTGGGGTCATGCACTACTATCTCAGCAATTTGCTTATAAGCTTTCTGCACTGCCTCGTCTGGCTCTAAAAAGAACAACGTATTTACCTTTCTGGCCCAAATCTCTAGATCGTCTGGGTGCTCATTGCCAACCAGCTCCTCGTACACATATCTGGAACTCCCAAACACGTGCTCTCTAGCCTTTTGTTCCAAGAAGTCCCAGAATTGAGGTAGGATATCAAATCTGTATGCTCCACGACTAGGGGTTACCAGACTGTCGGTATCGAACCAGAAGTCAGGCATGGCTAAAGATGTATCCCTCAATCTTGCGCAGGGTTCCTACCCTCACGTTGAGCAGGCGTGCTGCCTCAACGGGGGATTCCAATCCTGCCCCGACAGCCCCAATTAAGGTGTGGGTGAAAATGTGACTGTTGCGGCTTGTAACCAGAGAGTAATAATGGCCATCGTCTTCAATTTTTCGCCGCGTGATACTCTGCAACAGTGCATCGTATTTCGCGCTAAAGATCGCCCTCGATATCCTATTCAGAGAATAGGCGCGGCGCAAAACAACAAAAGCACTTACTCTATATGCTATGGCTAGTGCGGAGACGTTGCCATCAACCGATTTGCTTTCGTCCCAACGTAAGTCGAAATCTGCGCCCGGTACTAGAGTCTCAGCCGCAATATTGTCACAGGTTGTTTCTACTTCATTCTTCTGACGAAGTACCCTATAGTTAGGGTTCAGGACTCCACTCTGGTCAATCCACAAATGTGCTAATTCGTGTGCAAGTGTGAAAATCTGTGCCGTCTTGTAATCATTGCTATTGAGAAAAACTAGTGGTGCTAACTTATCACTTATTACAAAACCCAAAAACTCTCGTACATCTAACCTTCTGTGGACATCCGAGCCCACAATTCCGCTTCTCAGCACTAATACACCTTTATTCTCCACTCTCATGATTAGGTACCGTAGAAAAGCCTCCCAGGAGCTGGTATGTGGTCTTTGGTACATGTTGATGCCCAATGTGTCCCTAATATCACGTGCAATTTGATCGGGTGCATCTTGTTGGCTATAACGGCCCACGAAGTTCACCTTGGGTCTCTCTTCATGTTGAAGCTGTTCGCGATACCATTCTTGCTTCCTTAAAGCATCATGAATAACATCCATGAGGTCGGGACTTGGGTGTACGGACTGCTCAGGTTTGATGGTACGCAAGTCTGGTAACGGAAGGGTCTCTCTCGGGGGGTCGTCCAGGTAGAGGTATCCAAACGGTATCCTAAGCTTCTTAGCTAGCTCTTGAGCTTGACGCAGTGTGGGTCTGAGTTCACCATTCGCCCATGCGGCAAATCTATCAGGTGTTACGGATAGTTCCTGCGCCACTTGCTCGGGCGGTTTTCGCACGCGTTCTAACGCCCAACGGATGATTGTGGGCGTTATCAAAGCTTCCACTCTATATCCTCTCTTTTCCCCAAAGGTTGGCGGATGGCCCGATGGAGTACATACTGGATTTCTCGAGACCTAGCATGATTGCCTTGTAATTCAGAGCAAGACACTGAAACCTCAAACGACAGCTAAGTCAGCGGTATCGTCGTTACCGTTGACCAAATCTGGGTTCCCTGGATTCTTAGATAAGATTACACGCCTTGCGTGCTCCTCGTCAACCTGTCGAGAAGAGCCTAGGACATGGACTTCTCATCGTTCCTTCGCTCATGACTGAGACCATATTGGCTCAGGCGCGCGATAAGGAATATGGTATCTGTGGTCCGATAAAGATAGAGGGGTGGGAAGAATAAGGAACAATCTTGCAGAAAGAAGACAGAATCTCACTAAGCGGGTCCCGATTGCGCTTTGTTAGCGATTTGTGGCCTCTGGTTGCCCTGGGGCGCGGGATGGCGGCAGGTGATGGCTGGGGGCACGGCGTCTATTGGCAAATTATTGACAGAAAATGCTTGCAGGGGCGAGGCTGACTGCTTGCTGTGGTGACAACCTGGGTTATTGTTCACCTTGAATGCGCCGCGGGATTTACAGGGTTTTTGCTAGAATACTAGTGCAAGAGACCCATGTAGGAGATACCTGTTTTGAGTGAAGCCTGGAAATCATACGAAGAAGTCGCCGCGTACCTGCTCGAGAAAAACGCGCATGAGTTCGGGCTGACAGATGTCGAAGGTAAACAGAAAATACCTGGCCACCGCTCTGGCACATGTTATGAAATCGACGCAAAAGGCATTCGTGAAGGAAGCGAGGGTTTCGTAATCGTCGAATGCCGGCGCTACACAACCTCGAAACAGAACCAAGAAGATTTGGGCGGGCTGGCGTATCGGATTATTGACACGGGTGCTGTCGGTGGAATCATCGTAAGCCCCCTGGGTATTCAGGAAGGCGCTGCTAAGATAGCTGCCAGCGAGAATATCCTCAATGTTCAGCTGGATGCCAATTGTACGCCCAGCGAATTCACCATGAAGTTTCTGAACAGGCTAATGATTAGTATTGAAGAGAGGTTTGGTATAGGTGACAGTTGTTCGATCGAAGTCTTCACAAAATGTCGCACTTGCGGCAGACCATTCAAAGCCGTGAAAGGCGAGACAGTCTGTCCTGACTGCCCAGCCAAGTCAACTCCTAATTTGAAAAGTCAAGTGGAGCAGCTAGACTAGCTCAGCTTCCTGACGGAATGTGCAGCGCGAAGATTATAGGTTCCGGCGTGATCCAGATTTATGATCTGCCTGTGGAGTGGTGTGCTTTGCGCGTGATGGGGCGTGATTGGTGGGGGCGCTAGGTCCATTAGCAGACTATTAGCAAGATATCTGCCATTGGTCCCTCTAGATGTTGGGGCTTATTGCTCTCCGAGTAGCTTGACTCTTAGTTCGTGGAATGGCGAGGTAACTTCAACAAGGGAGGCCAGTTGCTGGTAGGAGATGAACCTATACCGGTCGTGCATGCGTCGATATGGAAATTTCTGCATTTCGGTGTCGAATTTTGACATCCTCTCCTGCGGAGCGACGATGAAAAATTTGGCGTAGATGTGCTGCAACTGAGCCAGCCTATTGAGGCTGCGCGCTATATCCATAGTGTGCTCAACTTCGAAGCAATACTTGGGGTTTTCGTCATCGCCAAACCAAATTACGTCTATCTCTCTAGCTGAATTCAGGTCTCTATCTCCCGCAAAAGGAGGTATTTCTTTATGAACTGCGGCGTTGCCAAGGGGATGTCCGTTGAAGACTTTGCCTTGGTCCCTGGCTGAAACGTATGGGAGATAGCCTAGCATTCTACCCAATTCGAGTAGGTAATACTCGGCTCCATCGTGATCGGAGATTTGGACCGCTTTTGGGCTGGGCTCTGCTTTGGCTGGTCTACCCCTTTTCCCAGCCTCTATCGGCATCACATCGTCATATATGTGCCAGAAAAATATGTCCAAATCTATGAAATCTTTGATGTCGAAGCCTTTCAACGAGTCCTTTACCGTGCCCAGGGCATTTACACATTGAACGTATTCTTTGCCATTGGTAATCTGGTACTTGAAAAATCTGTCGGGTAACAGGTTCAAGCCCAAGAAGGGAAGCACGCTCTTTGGCTTCTCATTCCATAAGCAAAACTTGTCCGGAAAAATGAAATGGAGTATCTCACTTACCGACGAAGGCCCAAATCCTTTTACGTTCTTTCGGAATTCGTCATACCGGATATCTATCTGCCCCGGTCCGTACAATAGCTTCTTCAATTCTTGCTTAATTGTTTCGAGGCCGTTTGGTGCAATGAGCTTGTTCTCGATGTACCAGTCCTTATTCCCCCACATGTTGCTTGCCCACAAGGTCCTGTAAATTTCCTTGAATTCGGCTGGGAGCATTGTCTCTAGCTTGGCGCTAGAGAGTCTTTCTTTGAAGTAGCGCTCGTGGTCGCGATGTTCTTCGGCACTTGCTGTGCCTTCCGGAGTTAGCAAGTAGGATTTGTATTCCTCAGCGTGCTGTCTCAATGTTTGTATCTGCTGTGCGTCGAGTTCAAGAGCTGCCATGTGATTCACCTCCTACATGAATTCTGGTGGCCGTACGCCGGTCACGCTGGCTACAAATAAGGTGCCAAATCTTGGGCTGCCAAGATTCAAGTAGAGGGGTGGCCGGTAGTTTTGCTGCTTGACTGCTGAAAAACGAGGCAAAATTATTGCTGCCATTTCTGCAATATGAAGGCCAAAGAGATACGAAAGCCTAGTTGTTAACAATTTCCTTCAGTCTGTATTCAAGTAGTCTTATAGCCTCTTCCTCAATTCTGTTAGCTTTGTCCTTTTCATCATATGCTGCGAATGTTATTTCGCCTATCGTGTCACGAATGCGTTTAGGTGGTAATACAATATCGATATCTTCTATAAGACTTGTATCTTTTTCCCCGATCTCATCCACAACAGCCCCATACGTTTTCCCTTCAATTAGTTTCCTTCCGTAGGTAGAGCTCAAAAATGCTGCGACGTATCCCGGATGAATTTCTGGTTTTGTGACTATTCGGTAAAGGTGCTCGCTGGCTGCCCAATTATCTAGTCCTTCTCGCACGATAGCTATTCGTCCGACTGTCCCAGAACGAGTTAACAGCACCCAGTTTCTCTTTATGATTACATCTTTGATATGGCTGGAATGAATCGAAATATATTTGACATCCGTGGGTTTTGTTTGAGGGATATGAGAACCTTGCAGGAACGGGACCCCATTTCGAGTATCCTCTACATAATGGCGTCTAAATCTGTTGGGTACAGAAATTCTTTCGCAGACCAGCCCCAATTTAACAGTATCAAATTTGGCTTTTGCCAGGGTATTTCTTATTGTTTGCAAAATGGGGGCATGATATGAAGCGTCGAGTCTTAATTCCAATTTACTGGAACTAATCTCGAAGCTCTTTATTGTCCTCCCGATTTCACCTACTAGGTATGGAAGAGATTCTCCCTCTAAGGTAGCCAGTCCTAGCATTTCTTTTAGCTCGACTTGTGCCTTCATTAGCAGTTGCTGTCCTGTCTCTCGATGACGTTGTGCGTCCAATATTTGATTGTTGATTTCTTCCTGGAGATTGTCCAGCTGTGGAATAGGGATATTGTGTAGTTGGTGAGGTAGAATATGGTTCACAGTAATGCCATAACTAGGGGATTTGACGAATGCATTTCCAACCCATGTTGACAAGAATGCGTATAGAAAGCCTCTTATGTCTCGATTAGCAATTATTCTTATTGGATTTGGAGATATAATAAAATTCTCGAGATAGCTCGTAGCTATTGTTAACCGTCCAATAGTCCCTGATTGAGACACGAGTATATAGCCATTCCTCACTTTCCACCGGTCTGCGTCATCTATTTTCTTAACGTCAACTCTCTTTCTCGAAGCGGGGAGGAAGAATTCTACTTCCGATTGCGTCAAGTACGGGTATCCATAATCTGAAAACGGAATAGTGACTTTTAGGGCAGGCATGTATATATTTTTTGCACCAACTAGATCAACGAGTTTCACGGTTTTAGTCTTCTGTGATATTTTTCCCATCAACAATCGTGCGGCGATTATCTGCTGAGAATAAAAAGAGGCATCTAGCCTTAGCTCGTCTCTTGTCGCCCAGTGACTTGGCACTTCTCTAGTTTGGAACGGCACAATGATCATCTAATACCTTTCCTTTTTACCCAATCTCTGAATACGGAGCTAACCATTGAGACATGGTCATTGACAACAGGCTGGCCTTGGCCATCCAACTCTATTTTGCCCTCCCTATCCATTTTGAATATTGGAGCTTTCCGTTTATCCCAGCCTACTTTCTCTGGTATTGCCATAAAAATATCGTAATCCGCCATTGTATTCTCTTGGTCTGGGGTTCTTTTTTGACAAATCAGAACGCTTGTCTGTGTCCCCTGCGGTGCAAAAGTCTCAACCGGCAAATTTACACTAGCTAGAATATACGTTTTCCTGAGAATCCATTCTCTAATCCAGACCAATCCGGGATTGCTGAGTATACTGTCGGGTAGTAATATACCCAAGAATCCGGTCGGCTTCAGATAATCTAGGCACCTTTCTATGAAGATTTGTTCGGGTGGAAGAGAAGACCTGGGCGATGTCACACCAAAGGACGTCATTTGAAACTGTTCCAGTATTTCGGGATCATCGATGGGCGTCTTTGTTCCGAAGGGCGGATTGGTTACAACAATGTCAAACTGTCCAAAGTCGATTTTTGTCCTTGCTTCTGTACTCCAGTTGGACCTCTTTTGGAGTGAGTGTGCATGTATGATGTTAGCTGAACCATCACCATGCATTACCATGTTCATCTGGGCAACCTTTACAAGAAACGGATTGAAATCAATTCCAAAGAAATTATGATTTGCCACATCCCTCACGACGTCTCTTAATTGGTCATATTTATAACCTCGATGCTGAAATATCTCCTTAATCCCAATTATTCCAGCTATGAGAAAACCTCCCGTCCCAACGGCGGGGTCGAGTATCTTCAATGCCCCGGGACTAGCCAGTTTGTCGTCAGGCAAAAGAGAAAAGAGCATTTCCATAGTCATTCTGCAGACGTTCCTAGGAGTGAAGAATTCTCCCCTATCTCCTCTCAAGTTGGGGCCTACTATCTCCTCGTAGGCTTCTCCTTTGACATCTGTCTGAGTATCTACAAAGCTGAATCTCTGTAACTCAGATGTGACATAGGTCAATACGGTGTCGTTCAGCTCAATCGTCTCATTCCCTCTAAAAATATATCTATATCTCTCTTGCACCTTCTTAAAAACAGAGAGCAGTCTATCTCTTACCTTTTGTATGTCTTCCTCGGGAAGTATATAGAACTGCAATACTGGACTGTATTGCTCATCGTATACTTTAATGAAGATGAGTTTCTGCAGTTCCTCGAAAGCCTTGTCCTTTTGGAATCCCTGATTAGAGTAGATATAGTTGTGTATCCGCTTGAAAACGCGCTTTAGATTTACGGCCGCAACTAGAGTCCCTCTTGTCGGTCTCGGTATATTAGCCTCGCCTCTTTTGGGTATGTCCGTTATTTGCTTTAAGGTCCGGTTGCCTTTTTCTTCGACAATTCTAAATGCCAACCTCTCGTTGCCGGCCCAAAGAGCAAATCTGCTGTTTGGACTTGCTGCCACATAGCTCGCGAGCTGATTGACTCCCTCCTGTTTGTCGGATGGTTTTACGTCTTCAGTTTTGACCTCAACAATGATGTATATGTTCTCTTGAGTGTGTGCCTTATCTTCGAGAAAAACGACCACGTCCGCTCGTTTTTTTTGCCGCCCCATTTTAATAGTAAACTCAGGTTCTATGTCTTCTTTTTTATACGCGTACTCCTCAACGAGACTGCGACACACGTCTTGCCTGACTCTTTCTTCGGGGGTGTCTTGCCGAAGTATTCCTGTTATGAAGCATTTTAGTTTCCCGTGCGGTATTGTTTCCTCTGCCATATTTATCCCCTCCTTCTTTGATTCAGGAACCTCTCCAGATCCAATTCCGTTATTCGATATTGCTTCTCAATCTTATAGGCTTTGAGCTTTCCGGCTCTTATCCACCGGTAGACCGTCATATAATCTACCCTGAAAATGTCGGCAATCTCTTGCGTTGTGTAAAACTTGTGGTCCATAGCGTCACTCGTTCTTGACATTGTTTTACTTCATTATACATCCTTCCTATTGAAAATCAATAGGCTTTAGGGAATCGTGTGGGCGGCATACCAGTCGGGCCTGCTACGGGGCGGGTATAATATCGGCGGACCGGCTCTACCAGGGAAGGAGATTGCACAATACTCGGTTCTGTTGCCCCACCTGATCAATTGTGGACCATCGCTACGCATGTTATTATTCTCCGGCGGACTATTATTCATTGAACAGCTTGGTAACGGGACGGCGTGGCATTCTTAGCGACTGGGATTTGTCGGCGAAGATACCATGACTGATCGTTCGAGGAGGTAAGGATGTTAGACATCATTGGTGCCATGGGCTCCGTCGTAAGGG
>JALHUO010000017.1 GCA_022866545.1 Dehalococcoidia bacterium
ATTGCTTTTCGTTTTCATCTCAGAACTCCCGGCACGATTTTAGCACAGTATGCCAGAATGCCCTATTTAGAGCAACATTTGGACATTTCTCCATCTTCAATGCTTTGCAATAATCCCTAAAAGTGTCTATAATGTGGAACGGCCAATGAGCACGACAACCGAATTAGACTCAACCAGGGAAGTATTAAGATCCTCCGAGATATTTCAGGGCTTAACCGACGACGAGCTGGATAAACTGCTTCCCCTTTGTCAGGAGCAATCCTATGAAGCAGGGGCAGTCATGTTCTGCGAAGGTGCGCAGTGTAACTATGTTCAGACTCTCAAATCAGGCAAGGTAGCTTTGGAAACGGAGCTCGTTATAAGCCGTAGCTCAGCTGAGAGAGCCACAATTGACGTCCTATCCGAAGGGAGCAGTTTCTGCTGGTCGGCACTGATGGAACCTCATATTCTTACCTCTTCGGGTCGGTGTCTGGAGAAGACTGAGGTTATTGCCCTGGACGGAGAAAAGCTTAAAGCCCTGCTGGATGAAAACCCTCAAATGGGTTACAAGGTGGCAAACAACCTTGTGAAGGTCGTTGCTTCGAGGCTGCAGCACACCAAGCGAACGATGGAGCGTATTCTGTCTGTCATTTTTCATGACCTGAAGGCCCCCTTGGCTGCCGCGGAAAGCTACAATCGGCTCTTGCTCGATGGTTTTGTCGGAGAACTAAGCGAAGAACAAAGAAACATAATACAGAGGAGTAGTAAGAGACTGTCTGACCTGCTCAATTTAATAAGCAACATGATTGACTTCTCACGTGTTGATTTTGGAGAATTCACGACGGAAGAAGTTTCCCTGATGAAGGTGTTGGAGGATTGCACTGAGATGATGCGTCCCTTAGCTGTGGAAAAGGGGCTGCAACTGAGTGTTGCGCTACCCCGACAGCTTCCCACAATCATCGGGAATGCTGGCCGGCTTAAGCAAGTAATGACGAACCTGCTATCCAATGCTATCAAGTTTACTTCGTCCGGTGGAATCACCGTCAGAGCAAAAGACGAAAAGGACGATGTGAGGGTTGACGTTATAGACACAGGAGTCGGAATTCCTACCGAGGACCTACCCAAAGTATTTGATGGTTTTTATAAGGGTCTGGATATGGAAAAAAGAGGGGCTGGCTTGGGCCTTTCTATAAGCAAAAAGATAATTGAAGGCCATGGGGGTAAAATATGGGCAACGAGTCCTACTCCAGAGACAGGAAAGGGGACCAGGTTCACCTTTATTTTGCCCAAGAATTCCAAACAAGCGGAGTAGAGTAGATGGCAAGGGTTTTGATAGTGGATGATGACCCGGATATGAGGCTGGCAATTGCTAGTGTGCTAAAGTCTCGTTCCTATCAGGTAATTGAGGCCTGTGATGGATTTGAGGCGTTAAAAAAGTTGAAAGAAGAAAAACCGGACATAATGCTTCTGGATCTCTTGATGCCAGGGATGGATGGTTTTGCTGTGATTAGGCAATTGGAAGATTGTCAGAAAAGAGGATATCCTGATATTCCTGTCCTTGTCATAAGTTCAGTAAGGGAAGAAGCGAGTCAGAGACGCTATGAGTTGGAGCTAGGCCGTAAACTTGCTGTTGATGATTACATAGAGAAACCCATCGAGCCCTTTGTGTTGCTCCAGCGCGTAGAGAAGCTTTTGTCCAAAGGAGGGAAGGATGCCAAAACAAACTAGAATATTGCTCATTGATGATGACCCTGATGTGCACACAGTGGTGAAAAAAATCCTTGAACCCAAGTCGTATGAGGTGATATCTGCGTATGACGGATTCGAAGGTTTGGGAAAGGTAGTGGATGAGCGGCCCGACTTAATCATCTTGGACGTGATAATGCCTGGTAAGCATGGATTTGATGTCTGCCACGAGCTTAAGACCGACGAAAAATACCATTTTTTCTCTAATATTCCTGTATTGATGCTCACTGTTTACCCTGAAGACAGAGAAAAAATGCATCTTTCCATGCGGGAGGGGATGATGATGGAGGCAGAGGATTATCTTCAAAAGCCGGTTGACGCTAAGGAATTAGTGAAGAGGGTGGAGGGGTTGCTAAAGAAATAGAAAAGGTATAAAATGACACGATTTTTGAGATTTAAGGAACGAGCTTGGAGAGCAAACATGTTTTGGTTATCGGGGCGGGCATATCGGGAGTAGCTTCAGCATTAGAGTTAGCTAATGCAGGTGTAAATGTATATTTGATAGAGAAGGAGGCGGCGGTTGGTGGGCATAGTGTCTCTTTTTGTTGTAAGGCAACAGATATCTGCTCCCAGTGTTCTGCCTGCGTAGTTCACGATAGAATCAAAGAGGCGGTAACTCATCCTCAGATCAAACTCCTGGGCAATTCCACCGTCAAGAGACTTAGCGGCGAGGTGGGCAGTTTTCGCGTCGAAATAATTCAACAACCTGGGTGCGTCGATGAGGAGAGATGCATAGCTTGTGGTCTTTGCACTGAGGTCTGCCCCACTGATCCCAGGGCAATCTATCCGCCTTCTGCTGGAGCGACACCTTTCTCCTATATTCTCGACGAGGGACTCTGTCTCCGCTTCAAAGGACAGAGATGTGATCTCTGCCAGAAGAACTGCCCTACTAAAGCTATCGAGTTTAGGGTTAGGCCAAAGGAGCAAGAGTTGAGTGTTGGTGCCATCATTGTCGCCACTGGTTTCGATGTTTTTGATGCTAGAGTGAAGGGCTCCCTGGGTTACGGTAGATATCCGAATGTCTTAACCGGTCTTGATCTCGAACAAGTTTTCAGTCGTGAAGGCTATCTTAGACTCCCCAAAAATGGTAGAGAGCCCGAAAACGTTGCCTTTATTCAATGTGTCGGCTCCAGGGATACGGGTCATGGGTATTGTTCGCAAGTCTGCTGCAAGTACGCCATGAAACTCGCCGGGCTTATCAAATATCAGAATCCTGATGCCAAGGTGACTATCTTCTACATCGACTTGCAGACTGCTGGGAAAGGTTTCACCCAATTCTACGAAGAATACAAGAAAAGCATACGATTCATCAGAGGAGTGCCAGTCGAGATTTTGCAGACTCTATCCGACGAGCTTGAAGTGAAGTTTGAGGATATCTCTCAAGGAAAGGTCTGTCGTGATACCTTTGATCTTGTAGTCCTTTCCGTGGGTATTTCGCCGGGAAAGAGCACCTGGGATTTGGCCAGGATTCTGGGCATAAACTTAGCTGACGACGGGTTCTTTGATAAGAAGGGTTTCCTTAGTTCTAATGAAACCAACGTTGATGGTATTTTCGTCGCCGGAGCCTGCCAGGCCCCCAGAGATATACCCGATTCCATCGCACATGGAATAGCAGCGGCATCGAAAGCGATGCAGGTACTAGCTGAATCTGCGCGCCCAAGGCGTGGTAATTAAGGAAGACATTGAATGGAAACAAGAGTAGGTGTTTTTCTCTGCAATTGCGGCGGGGCTATCAAGAATATTGATTTTGATGCCCTTGTCAAAGAGGTAGCGAAATTCCCCGGTGTCAGCTGCGTCAACTTGAGTTCCGATCTTTGTCTCGAAGAAGGCAAGAAGAAGATGCTCTCCCGTATGAAGGAGGAGAACATTGAGAAAGTTGTCGTCGCTGCGTGTTCTCCTGAATTCCAGGAACATATCTTTCGGGAAGTATTGGAGAGAGCCGGGCTGAACGGACATCTACTTTCTATGGCAAATATCAGGGAGCAGTGTTCCTGGCCTCATGAAGGGGAAGTAACCGAGAAGGCTGTGGAACTTGTGAAGATGGCGGTGAACAAAGCTCGGTTGCTCCAGCCGGTTGAGAAGAAAGAGTTACCTGTGAACGAGGAGGTTCTCTTAGTGGGTGGCGGATTCTCGGCAATTAACGCGGCTCTGCAGCTTTCTCGAGTTGGTTTGCGGACGACCCTGTTGGAAGAAGGTGTGGTTCTGGGAGGCGGGCCGAGAAAATTGGAAAGTCTTTACGGTTTTGACCCAGGCTCAATGATAAGAGCAGTGAAGGAAGATAAGAACGTCAACGTACTTACCTCTGCTCAGATGACTGCGGTAGAGGGAAGCATAGGAGATTTCAGAGTAACGATAAGAAAAGATGGAGAGGAAACTCTCCGCAACTATGGGGCGATAGTTCTTGCCACAGAGTATCAAACCGAGCTTGCTCTGGATTCCGGGGTGAAGTCTAGTCCGAACATTGTGTCACAGGAGCAGTTCTTCGGTATGCTTAGGAACCCGGGTCTGGGAGCACAACCCAGAACCATAGGTTTTATGTTCGATTCTTCTGATGAAAACTCTCGCTTTCCCACACTGGCTACTCTACATAACGCTTTGCAGGCAAAGAGAAAGTGGGGCAGCGAGGTTTATGTCTTTTACAAAAGCGTCAAGGTAGATAGCGAAGGGGTGGAGAGACTCTACCAGCAGGCGAGAGACTGCGGAGTGGTGTTCCTGAGGTCGGAAACGCCGCCGAGGATTTCTGTGGAGAGTGGGCACGTGAGAATCGATGGCAGAGATATTTTTCTCGGGGAAGACATAACCCTGACCTGCGATGTTCTGGTGGCTGAGGAACTTTATCTCCCTACCGAGGGCTCTGAATACTTGAGTTCCTTGCTGAACATCAGGAGAGATGCCGAGGGCTTTTTTCAGGATGAGAATGTGCATCTCTATCCCGTCAGCTCGGAGAGGAAGGGGATATTCTTTGTCGGGAGTTGTCGAGGCGACTTAGACCTTGGACGGGTATTGACAGACATTTCCAGCGTGGTCATGAGTGTCCACGAACTTTTGTCTTCAGGAAAGACTCTGGTGGATGTGGAGAGAGTGAAGGCTGATCCTCAGAAATGTGTGGCCTGCCTGACTTGCATTCGGGTCTGTCCGCATCGTGCCATCCAGCTAGTTCGAGCAGATAACAGCAAGGAGGTGGCGGGAATTTCGGACCTTGCCTGCTATGCCTGCGGCATTTGTGCTTGCATATGTCCGGCTAAGGCAATAGGATTCCAAGGTTACAGGGATGAGGAGACTTTCGCCCAGATCGAGGCTATAGGGGAATCTCTGAACGGCCGCAACGTAGCTTTTTGTTGTGAACATTCTGCCTATCCTGCTGCCGATTTGGCAGGAAGATTGAGGCTTCATTACTCGAAGGATGTGAGGATAATCCAGGTTCCCTGTGCTGGTCAAGTGGATGTGTTGCATATCCTGAAGGCTTTTGAGAAGGGTGCGGCAGCCGTGCTGGTGATGGGATGTGAGGAGGGAGCTTGCCATCACATCACGGGTAACACAAGAGCAAAGGAACGGGTGAAGTATTCCGAAAGGCTTTTGAAAGAGGTGAAGGTAGATGGGGGACGTGTGAGAATGTTCAACCTGAGTCCTAATGCGCCCCACAAGTTTGTCAGAGCAGTAAATGAGGTAGCCAAGACAGTGAAAGAGTCCGGGAGGTAATATGATAATCGCCGAACGAAAACCCATGGAAGAGATCAAGCAGTTGATTGCCCCCTACAAGAGGGTGCTTGTGGCGGGTTGTGAAACCTGCGTGGCTGTTTGTTGGGCTGGGGGAGAGAAAGAGGTGGGGATACTTGCCTCGCAATTCAGACTAGCTCGAAGAGCAGAAGGGAGTGAGATTTCGGTCCTTGAGGCTACAGTGGAAAGACAATGCGAAAGAGAGATGGTGGCAGAGATTAAGGATAAGGTTGCCGAAGCTGACGCAGTCATCTCCTTAGCCTGCGGGTCGGGAGTGCAGACTATGGCTGAGATGTTTGAGGACAAACCAGTGTTTCCGGGGGTTAACACTACCTTTATCGGGATGCCGGAGAGAGAAGGACTCTGGGTGGAAATGTGTGGTGCTTGCGGTGATTGTTTTCTAGACCGAACGGGGGGTGTTTGCCCTGTAGTTCGCTGTGCCAAAGGGCTTCTTAATGGCCCCTGTGGCGGTACAAGAAAGGGAGGAAAGTGCGAAATAGACCCGGACAAGGACTGTGCCTGGGTTCTGATTTATCGCAGGCTGGAAAAGCAAGGGAGACTTGATTTGATGCGGAATTACTACGCGCCCAAGAATTATCGGGCGGTGAAGAGACCCGGCAGAGTCCGGGCGGCAAAAGCCTAAGGGGGTGAAGGATGGCAAAACCTTTTAGGGAAACTCTCAAAACAAAGAAATTCGTCGTGACAGCCGAGGTGGGGCCGGTGAAAGGCTCCAACATATCCAAGGCAATAGAACATATTGAGCTTCTCAAGGATAAGGTGGATGGTCTGAATGTGACTGACAATCAAAGTTCCGTGATGCGCTATCCTTCCCTGGGAATTTGCCTCTTGATTAAAGAACACGGTGGCGAGCCGATATTTCAAGTAACCTGCCGCGACCGGAATCGTCTGGCAATTCAAGCAGACCTCCTGTTCGCTTACTCCCGGGGAATAAACAATATTCTTTGCCTTACCGGTGATTCCATTGATGTTGGTGACCATAAGGAAGCCAAGCAAGTGTTCGACCTCGATTCGGTGCAGCTGATCCACCTTGTTCACACCATGAACTCCGGCAAAGACATGGCAGGCAATGAACTTGATGGAGGCATTGACTTCTGTATCGGAACAACAGCTACCCCTTCAGCCGATCCCCTCGAGCCACAGCTTATCAAGGTTGAGAAGAAGCTCAAGGCAGGAGTGAACTTCATTCAGACGCAGGCGGTTTACGAACTTGATGAACTGAAAAGATTTACGGAATTTGTCCGCGGTAGAGATGAAAAGGTTAAAATCCTTGGCGGCATAGTACCTGTTATCGGCGCAAAGATGGCTGCCTACATGAATGAGAACGTCCCGGGTATTTTTATCCCTCAGCATCTCATTGACGAGCTGGCTCAAGCTCCGAAGGGAACAGGGGTTGCCAAGGGAATAGAAATAGCTGCCCGGATGATAAGGCAAATGAAAGAAGAGAAAATCTGTGATGGAGTGCACATCATGTTTATCGGACGGGAGGAAAAAGTTCCCGACATACTGGGAGCTGCTGGACTGCTGTAAGATTCCTCCCCGAGTGGGAGTTAAGGAGGCGAAAATGACTGTAACTTTGAGTGAACTGGATACCAGGTTTAAGTACGATGTTGCTAATGAGCCAGGCGGAGAGAATATCAAGCTTTGTTTCGCCTGCGGGCTCTGCACTGCAAGCTGCCCTGTCGCTGATATCGACCAGAAATTCAATCCCCGCCGGATAATTCGCATGGTGCTCCTGGGGATGAGGAAAGAAGTCCTTTCTTCAGACACTATCTGGTTCTGTATTCAGTGCTACAACTGTCAGGGGCACTGTCCTCAGAATGTTGATTTTGCCGATATCATGAAGGCTCTGAGAAACATGGGAGTCAAGGAAGGATACGTTGCGCCGTCTTTTGTGGAAAAGATAAAGGAAATAGACGTCTTTTGCCAGAAATTACGCCATGGGATGGTGAGTACAATTGTTGACTCGCGGTCTCGGGGAGTGGAGGTAGAGCCTTCCGGGCTTGCTAAGGAGGCATTGCAGAAACTGTAATGTAAAGGTGTCATTATGGAAAAGCAAAGCGGAAACGGCAAAATAGGGGCGGTTCTTGTCATAGGTGGGGGCATAGGAGGGGTCCAGGCGGCTTTGGACCTTGCTGAATCCGGATATTACGTTTACCTTGTAGAAAAGTCACCTTCCATTGGGGGCGTAATGGCCCAGCTTGATAAGACCTTCCCCACCAATGATTGTTCCATGTGCATTCTTTCGCCGAAATTGGTGGAGGTCGCCTCGCATCAGAACGTCTCCCTCCGTACTTACACGGAGATCGAGAACATTAACGGTGAGGCAGGAAACTTCAATGTGAAGCTGCGCAAAAAGGCGAGTTATGTTGATTGGGAGAAATGCACCGGGTGTGACGTGTGTAGCGAGTGGTGTCCCGTAGTGATGAAGAGCGAATTCAATGCGGGACTCGGGCCTCGCCGGGCAATATATACGCCTTTTCCTCAAGCGGTTCCCAAGAAGTGCGTGATCGATAAGGAAGAGGAACGGCTCTGTCATGCTGCCTGTCGTGATGCTTGTCCCCTCAACATGAACGTTCCCGCGTACGTTAAGCTGATAGCTGAAGGACAGAATCAAGAAGCCTACAAGCTCATCAGGGCAACGAATCCGCTCCCCGGTATTTGTGGAAGGATATGCTATGCTCCTTGTCAGGAAGCGTGCAATCGTGGTCAGATTGATGAGCCGCTAGCCATAAGAGAACTCAAGAGGTTTGCGAGTGACTGTTCCGATCTGGAGAAACTTGAGATACCTACTGTTGAACCCAGTGGAAAGAGCGTTGCCATAATAGGAGCAGGACCGGCGGGCCTGGTGGCAGCTCATGACCTGGCTCTTAAGGGACATAAAGCAGTTATCTTCGAAGCTCTTCCCAAGCCGGGCGGAATGCTCCAGGTTGGAATACCCGAATACCGCCTTCCCAAGGAAGTTGTCCGTAAGGAGATTGAATACATAACAAAACTCGGCGTTGAGATAAAGGCCGGCGTTGAGGTTGGTAAAGATATTTCTCTAGGCGAACTCAGAAAGGAATTTAGCGCCATCTTTATTGGTATAGGTGCTCATCAAGGGATGGAACTAAAAGTTCCTGGAGAAGACCTTCCCGGCGTCTTGCAGGGGGTTGAGTTCCTGCGCGATGTGAACCTGGGTAAGAAGGTAAGAGTGGGACGAAAGGTTGCCGTCATTGGTGGCGGGAACACGGCGCTTGACTGTGCCAGGACGGCTAAACGCCTGGGAGCCGAAGAGGTTACCATCCTCTATCGCCGTACCAGAGCAGAGATGCCAGCGTCTGTAGAAGAGATTGATGCTGCAGAGGCAGAGGGCATCAAGATTGAATTGCTTGTCGCTCCTGGCCGTTTTATCGGAAATAAGAGACTCTCGAAAATCGAACTTGTCAGGATGAAACTTGGCACTCCCGATGCTTCGGGGCGCCCTCGGCCAATCCCTGTTGAAGGGTCGGAATTTCAGCTTCCTGTAAATACTGTTATAGCTGCCCTGGGACAGGTAGCGAAAACAGACTTTGCTAAGGAATTGGGCGTTTCAGTCTCCAAGCGTGGGACTATTGAAGTGAACCCTGCCACAGGTGCGACCAATATTGAGGGTGTTTTTGCCGGCGGTGATGTCGTAACCGGTCCAGCCTACGTGGTGGACGCAATGGCGGCAGGCAGGCGAGCCGCCCACTCTATAGATGAATTCTTTCGTGGTATGCCGTTGCCTGTAGAAGAAAGAGCAGAGCCCCAGAAACTGACGGTGGAGGAAGTCCAAAGGTTGAAGAATCGGTTCGGTGAGCATCCCCAGCATAAAACAGCGGAAATCCCCCGGGAGCGCAGGGAGGGTTTTGAAGAAGTCAGTCTGGGTTACGCGGCACAGGAAGCGTGTGAGGAGGCAACGCGATGTCTTGCCGGGCAGGTCACAGGATGCATCGAATGTCTGGAATGTGTTGATAGATGTGAGGCGAAGGCTATTGACCATTCTATGAAAGACATGTTTGAGGAAGTGAACGTGGGAGCGATTGTCTTCGCTGGAGGATATGAATGCTATAACCCACGCGAGCTTTACGAGCTTGGCTATGGGAGACTTCCCAACGTGGTCACAAGTATAGAATTCGAGCGCATACTAAGTGCTACTGGTCCCTTCCAGGGCGTCCTACAACGGCTCTCTGACGGAGTTCCTCCACAGAAAATAGCTTTCATTCAGTGTGTGGGCTCAAGGGACGCAAAGCACAACAGACCTTATTGCTCCTCCGTGTGCTGTACTTATGCCATTAAGGAAGCCATGATTGCCAAGGAACATAGCACCGTTCCGCTTGACATAACAATCTTCTTCATGGACCTCAGGACTTACGGCAAAGATTTTGATAGATACTACGAACGTGCCAAGGAAGAAATCGGTGTGCGGTTCGTCAGGTCGAAGGTTTACAGCGTTGAAGCAGTAGATAGTACGGGTGACCTGGTAGTTAAATTCACTACCGAGGACGGTGCAATAAAGACCGAGAAATTCAGTATGGTGGTGCTTTCTGTGGGTTTCCAGTCTTCTCCAGAATTGGTTGAGCTCGCCAAGGAGGTTGGAATCCAGCTTAATCCGTATGGATTCTGTCAAACAAAGCCTTTCTCGCCGGTGGAGACCTCCAAGCCCGGGATATTCGTCTGCGGGGCCTTTTCGGCACCTAAGGATATCCCCGAGACGGTGATGCAGGCGAGCGGTGCTGCCGGTGAGATTTCTGCTTTTCTGTCTTCGGCAAGGAATACTCTGACCAGGGCAAAAGAATACCCGCCCGAAAAAGATGTGCTGGGAGAAGAGCCCAGAATCGGCGTCTTCATCTGCCACTGCGGAATCAATATCGGCGGGTATGTAAATGTCCCTGATGCCACTGAATTTGCCAAGACCTTGCCCAACGTAGTCTATGCTGAGAGAAATCTCTTCACTTGTTCTCAAGATACTCAGGAGAGGATAAAGAAAGTAATCGAGGAATACAAGCTTAATCGCGTTGTTGTCGCCTCTTGTACCCCGAGGACTCACGAACCTCTGTTCCGGGAAACAATCAGAAAGGCCGGGCTGAATCCATATCTTTTCGAGATGGCGAATATTCGAGACCAATGCTCCTGGGTACATATGCGTGAGCCGGATAAAGCAACCGAGAAGGCAAAGGACCTGGTAAGAATGGCGGTAGCCAAAGCGAGGTTGATTGAGCCTTTGAAGCCTTTGTCTCTTCCGGTCAACCGTTCTGCGCTGGTTATTGGAGGAGGGGTAGCCGGAATGACCAGCGCCGTAACATTAGCAGAACAGGGATTCGAGGTTTATCTTATCGAGAGGAGCAACGTGCTTGGTGGGATAGCCAGAAGGATACATTACAATATTGACGGTGAGGACGTC
>JALHUO010000018.1 GCA_022866545.1 Dehalococcoidia bacterium
CCTTTCTTCTGGAATTGCCTGGCTTTATCGAGTACAAACCCAAGTTCATAGCTATAACCATCGAAGGGACTCCTGATGTGCTGGAGCTTCTGTCACCGTTGGCGCCTTCGTTCGATGCCAGGGTAGCTACTGCTGCCAAGTTATCCGGCATGGACATAGACATCATCGTGCGCCTCGACCCTGTTTTGGTCCATTTGTTTCAGGCTCTTCATGGTGACTCCTGGTTTGGAGAGATAGCCGATTTGCTGGATGTCTTCGCTGCGGTGGGAGCCAGACATGTCGTCGCCAGCACCGGCAGGTTATCCAAGAAGCGCTCCCCATCAGGCAATCATGAAGGCACGAGCATATGGCAGCGAATATACAGAGTCATTCACAGCCAGTCGCCGCTGGCAGCCAAGAAGTTTGAGCAGGAATACATCTACGAGGCACACTGGTCAGGCGGAGGCTATCGTCTGCGCAAAGACTTGAGGCTTGGCTTCCACCGTAAAGCAAAGGAGCTGGTTGAAGCCAGGGGCATGACCTATGCCACCTGCCAGGAGCTTTCCGCTGAGGAGAGCGATTCCGCGGGAATCCCACACTGCGAGGGGTTGCCTTTACCGTTTGCCCGAAAGCAAGCTGATGGCAGGTTCGAGTCGATTACGGGTTGCACTGCTAACTGCCATGTCGCTTGCCAGGGGTTATCCAAACCACCCTGCGGTCAAACCGAACTCGTAAGCTGTGAGCCGCTGCGCCTCAAAAAACTACGCTTGGAATCTAATCGGGCCTACGTGGCAGACCGACGATAGCTACTTTATAGTTTAAAGCGCCTATTATTTCTGGAAGGTATGTAGAATTCGAAGAGCAAATCTATAATCCTTTTGCCGAGGTCTATCTCATGCTCTTCCAGTATTCTTTTCGTGGCATAAATCCGCTGGCTGACAACCTCGAGCTCCTTTTCATCTAGCTCAGCCTGTTGTACAAGCTCTAGCGTATGCTCCAGGTCACGAATCCGCTGAAGAAGGACTTCGTATTCCTCTTCGATTACTTCAACCAGGGCATCACTTGATTTCTTGTATCCAACAGTCTGTTTTATTGCTTCGATAACGGTTTTCTTGCGCCTCTCCAGGCTAGCTACCTGTTCTTTATTGATTAGTTGCCTCTTCGTATTCCTTTTCAGTTGCTTTATCAGCCTTCTAAGCTCCCGCTGTTGTATGTGTATGTCATCAAGCTGGGCAGAGAGGCTATCTAGTCTATTGTGGTACTTTCTTTTGAGAAGCGACTGTAACCTCGCCAGCCGGTCAAGCCGCCTGCGTAGGAATGCTATTTCATTATGCATGTCCCTAGCCTTGGTCGATAATTCCTCTTGTTCGGCAAGAACCTGCTCTTGTCTTAGTGTCTCTCTAATCGATTCCATATTCTGGTTTCTTGAAATCAACAACCTCATTATAAAACTTCCCGCCGCGGATAGGCAATGGCTAAACCCCGCTATGTTCCCAATCGCAGGGCAGACTCTAACGATTTATCAGATTGACTACGGTGACCCCATAGTCTCCTTCGCCATAATCGCCAAGGCGATAGGATTTGACCAGGGGATGCCTGGCTAGTGACTCGTGTACGGCGCGGCGTAATGTTCCTGTCCCTTTGCCATGAACAATACGAACGGAAAGCAAGCCAGCCATAAAGGCATCGTAGAGATACTGGTCAAGCCGGTCCAGGGCTTCTTCGACGGTAAGACGGCGCAGAAGTAATTCCCCGTCTACTGTTTTCATCGGAATTGTTTAGTAGCATCTCTCTGTCATTCTGAGCGAAGCGAAGAATCTAGACCCTTCGCCATTGCTCAGGGTGACAAAATAAACAAGCTTTTCATTCTGACTTGATGAACTCCAGACGAAGGGTTTCTTTGCTGCCTTCGGTAAGTTTGACTCTATCATCAATGCGCCAGCCTACTACCCAGATGATTTGTTGAGGGGAACAGACGATCGGGATAAGGCCTCGCCAGGCACGAGGTATCTTGGCGTCAACCATGAACTCATAGAGTTTCTTGGGCATATTCATACCCAGGGGCTGAAATCTGTCTCCGGGGCGACGCTTACGGACGCATAGGTTCATTCCCGTTTTTTCTAAGTCGAAGTGAGCGACGAGATTGCTTTGACACGTCCTCTCGCTTGTGCTCACGGCGCCTCGCGATGACAGAAAAGATACTTGCCCTCGAACTATGCTGGCCAGCACGTTCCATCCCGAGAAAGCTGTCTTGCCTGGCACTTTAAGATGAAATTCGTCCGGCAGCGGAGGAAAAGGACAGGGGGGGAGTTGAGATTGCCACGCTTCGCTGGCGATGACAGAAAGAGGAGTTGCAGTGACTGAACGGTGTCTGGTAATCGCAAGCTCGTCATATCCTCCCTGGCAGATAAGGCCGTGGGGGAGAGATATTCTTTTGCTAGGCTCTTTATTTAGCAGACCCCTTGCTGCCTCAATATGACTGGCTTCGATGTCTCGAACATCTCCGACCAGCTTGGTCACAGCTGTTCGCAATAAGTGCCTCTGCAAGGCTATCGGCAAGGCAGCCATCTGTTTCTTGGCTAGATAGATGCTGTTATCTTCTTGCCTGGCTACTTCATCCCAAAACCCGGAGGCTTGCTGTTCAATGAAGGCATTGTCTTCTTTGGCGATATCAGCCAAACGGAGCAGAGCCTGGTCAAAGCTCGGATTGTATTGTCTGAGCAGAGGCAACAAGTGGAGGCGAAGACGATTTCGGAAGAAGGAAGGCGACAGGTTGGAAGAATCAGTACGCGGCTCAAGCTGATGTTTCTGGCAATAACGCGCTGTTTCCTCTCTGGTAATGTCCAGAAGAGGTCTGACTACCAGGAGGTTGCTTCGCTGCCCCTTCGCTACGCTCAGGGCTTTGGCTCGCAGTGACATTCCCTGGCTGTCGTACGCTATAGGCGAGCAAGGGGCCAAACCACACAATCCGGTAATTCCTGTTCCCCGTAATATGTGCATCAAAATGGTCTCTACATGGTCATCCCTGGTATGGCCTACGGCAATCCTATGGGCTCCGACCTTTCTGGCTACCCTGGTAAAGAAGGCATAGCGTAGTTCCCGGGCAGCTTCCTCAATAGAGCAATTTCTTTCAGTCCTGTAGGCAGCCACGTCCTGGCTCTCGACAGTGCTCGGAATGCCCAGCGAGCCAGCCAGATTGGACACATATTCAGCATCAGCCTCGGATTCAGTTCCTCGAAGTTGATGATTGAGATGAGCTATGTGAAGCCTTATCCCCAGTGTCCTTCGCCATTCTGCCAGGACATGAAGCAAGCATACCGAGTCGGCACCACCTGAGACGCCAACGACGACTATCTCCTTGCGTGGAATCAAGCCATACCGCTGGATGAAGTCTATGACCTTCGACTCTAGCTGAGCCTTGTTCATGCGGATTGCATCCTTGCTTCGTCCCTCCCAGCCAACACTAATAGGAGGTATCGTTAAACGTCACGAGGCGGGCTCCATAATCCCGAAACTCCAGAATGCTTACTCCACCGAGGTCCAGTTTGAATTTGGTTAAGCAGTCCAGAGGCAAATTTAAAGCCTTGAGAATGATGGTTAGGGTAACGAAGTAATGGCTGACTACCACCGCTGCAGCCTCTTTCTTGGGCTCAGGACTCGTCTCGTGCCTTTCCAGCAGAGCTTCAATAACGTTCCAGGCTCTCTGTTGCAGGTCAACAAGGCTCTCTCCATTGGGTAATTTCGTTGCTTCTCCGTCTTGCCACCATTGTAGTAGAAAGCGGCTGAACGTGGTACGTAGATTGGAAATGGACATGCCTTCCAGATCACCAACTTTAAGCTCCTTAAGCCCTTCATCAATCTGCACGGGTAGCTCATGCTGGGTGGCTATGACTTCGGCTGTAGCTACAGCCCTCCGCAAAGGACTGGACAGTATAGCGGCAACAGGCTCATCTCTGAGGAAAACTGCTAGCTTCCTGGCTTGCTCCTTTCCGGTATCATTCAGTTCGATATCGCTAGCGCCTCCCTGAACAAGCCCATCCTTGTTCCAGTGAGTTTCGCCATGCCTGACCAAAATGAGCTTCAAAAGTCCTCCTCAGGTTACCCCGCTTGGCTGAGACCGAGAGATATGATTATGGGCTAGTTTCACCCTCTCATTATAGGTGGGATGGTCATAAAATAGAAGTTTTGCCCACTGGCTGGGTTCGGCCTCGGTTAGATTCTGGTCGGTCAGCTTAGTCATTAAACTAACAAAGGCTTGAGGGTTATTGCTTAGCGCCAATGCGGTCTCGCCTGCCGCCATTTCTACGCGACGATTGTGCCAATTAAGCGCTGGTTGTAATACCAGGATAAACATGGCTAGAACGAGAATCAACCAACGAGGACCAGCGATTTCAACCCAGAATAGACTCAGACTCTCCTCTGATCTACGACGCAGCGATGCTCTTTTCCCTGGTTACTATAACCTTCTCTATCTTCATTCCCCGCATTTCAGTGATAACGAACTTCAGGTTCTGGTACTTAAACTGCTCCCCCTGCTTTGGTATCCGACCAAGATGGCCGAGAATAAAGCCGGCTACAGTCTCATAGTCGCCGCCGGGCAGATGCAGCCCCAATTCCTCGTTAGCTTCCTCAACCCTGAATCCTCCATCCAGTTGAAAGGTGCTGTCGCCGGTTACAATGAAGTCCTTTTCTTTGCCCGTTAGCTCGTCATGAATATCGCCGACAATCTCCTCAGTTAGCTGCCCCAGGGTAACCATTCCCGCAATACCCCCGAACTCGTCTACCACGATCACTGCGTGGTATCCGCCGTCTTTCATCTCGGCCAGGAGTTCTCCCAGGCGTTTACTTTCAGGGACAAAAGGCGCTGGCCGCACTAAATCGTCAATGATGCTGTCTCTGCTGTCAGATTCATCGGTTAATTTCAGGAGCACATCCTTGGCATGCAATATACCCACCACGTCGTCGGTGTTATCCTTATACACGGGGAAACGACTGTAGCGTCTTCTGGCATAAAGCTCCAGAAAATCCTTTAGCTTTGTCCCTTGCTCCACCCAGGCAATTTCCGTTCTGGGAACCATTATCTTGCTCACGGGGGAGTCGGTGAATTCAAACACCTTGTGTAGCATCTCTGCCTCATCGCCCTTCATTACTCCTTCAGCCTCACCTATACTGATAGCTGTATGAAATTCCTCCTCGCTGATGGTCGGCTTGGGAATTTCGCTCTCCCCGACTAATCTGGTAAGCCTGATCCCGACATGGTTCAGGATGTACACCAGAGGATAGAGGAGGGTAGCGATTACTTCTAGAGGTTTAACGTATCTCAGAGCCAGTCTTTCTCCGTAACGAACTGCCAGGCTTTTAGGAACAAGCTCAGCGAAAACCAGGGTCACTATAGTGATCACAATGGTAGCAATTGCCACTGCCCAACTCTGCTCTCGGATTAGTGACACTGCTATGATTGTGCCCAGAGTGGCTACTGCCGTCTCAAAGAAATTGATCCCCAAAAGGACTGTAGCCAAGAATCTCTCCGGCTGTTCCAGAATCCTTGCCGCCCTTTTGGCGGAAGGGTGCCCACTCTGGATCAGGTGTTGTAGACGCAGCTTCTGCATACCAATAAAAGCAGTCTCAGCACTGCAGAAAAAAGCGGCACAGCCAAGACAGAGGAAAAACAATATCACAAAGAGACTGTTAATGTTCACCGTGAATGCTCCCCTGAATAGACGCTATGTGAGACCAGCTTACTACCGGTCTCAGGCAGGGAAATAGGAACTGCCTCAGCGTTGAAGAGGAAGACTGAAAGGGCTGGGCAAATCAGAAAGGCTGATAAAAGCCAACTACTGTCGTCATCCACCTATTACCACCCCCTGCATCCCCTCCCCAACTGCATTGACCATGTTGCTATCATTAATCTTGGCTGTAATCCACATTATATGGAGGTATGATAGCATTAGCTAGCAAACCTGTCAAAACCCACATAGTGGAAGTTTGTTACTGCCTGTCATTGCGAGGAGCAGAGCGACGAAGCAATCTCGGTGGATGCATTTAGATTGCCACGCTTCGCTCGCAATGACGAAAAGAGTCAAGTGGGCGCAGTGGGGCAAGACGGAGCTTAGAATCACAATGAATGGCTCGTCACCCTAATGTGCCTTAACGGTAATCTTCAGACTATCTATTTTGCCCACACCCTTCAATGAAGAGACCAGGCCGGTTATTGTGTTGGTGAGAATCTCCTTAGGGAAGGGGGTGAGGGCAAGTTCATTCCCATTGACGACGAGCTCGACATCGCCTCGCCCCAGACGAAGTTCCAGTCCCCGTACGTCTTCAGTTCCTCTCAAGGAAGAGACTGCACCGACCACAGTTCGAGCCAGAAACTGTTCGGCGAAGGGATTGAGTTTGATGGATACCTTGTTGACTGCAAGCTCTGCCGCAAGGTTCTTGTCCATTTTATACCTCCTGGTCTATTCTCGAGCAACGCTAAAATTCAACCAACACTTTGCCACCTTCAACCTTTACATTGTAGGCCCTAAGGGGCCTGGACATCTTGAGTGCACTGCCGAGCTTCGACATTAGCCCTCCCTTTAACCAACGCACCACCTGCCCATCACTGACATAAAATTGAGAGCCGTGCACGGGACAGGTGACTATGGTCCCTTCCAGTTTACCCTGTGACAAGTCGCCCTTCATATGGGGGCACTGATTGTCAGTGGCATAGTACTTGTCTCCAACCCTGGCCAGGAGGATTTCGTGCCCCTCTGCAAATACCTTCTTCATTGTTCCGCTTTTCAGTTCTTCTATTTTGGCTACCTCTACGAACTTACTCATAAAACACCCCCTTTCATAAGTTCTGGCTATTAAGCCGATTATTGCCTACCCGGCTAGACTACCTTCCGGAATTTCTCTTTGGGAGCGCCACAAATAGGGCACACATCAGGAAGAACGCCGTCGGAGACATAGCCGCAGACCTGGCAGACGTAGTACTCGGTCTCCTCTTCAGCCATCGTATGCGCCAGCGCTTTCTTATAAAGCTTGGCATGCCCCTTCTCTACGTCGCGAGAATAACTCAAGACCGTTGCCACACTTGTATTGTCCTCTTCATTGGCTTCTCTGATGAATTGCGGATAGGTGCTGGCAGCCAGATTCTCCCTCTCAAAGGCACTTTCAAGGTTATCCTGAGTGCCAGCCACAGCGCCCAGAAGGCGCAAGTGGTTGAAGGCATGGACTGATTCAGCCTCGCCGATAGCACGGAACAACGTCGCCACCTGAGAGTAGCCCTCTTGCTCAGCCTTCATGGCAAAAGCCAGGTTCCTCAGATGTGCCTGGGACTCAGCGACGAAACCAGCCTTAAGATTGTTCAGGGTCTTGGTCCCTTTTATCCCCGGAACCTCATGGGGGACGAGCTTCTCTGCCTCAGCACCACAGACCGGGCAGCGCTGAGGTTTGTCGGTGCTAGGTTCTACGTGATGGCAATTAGTACACTTCCACATATTGTTCACACCTTATAAACTTAGTTTCTTCCCTTAGCGAGGTACTTCTCAGGGTCTTTGTCGAAAGCCTTCTTGCAGCCAGCAGCGCAGAAGTAGTACTTCTTTGCTTTATATTCGGAAGTAGCTGCTGCCTTCTTTTCGTCGACTTTCATTCCGCAGACTGGATCTGTGACCATTTGTTGTGCCTCCTTTCCCTCTTTTTTCATTACTGGCGTTTCTATTCTCGAAGCGCTTTGGTCAGATTGGTTGGTTTGCCTAAGTGATAGCGCTGGAAGTGAACTTGCTACCAAAACTGATGATGTTTCTGTTACGCCGGTGCCTGGCTTGAATCTATTAAGCAGCGCTGAATTAGATACAACGGTCAGAGAGCTCAAAGCCATAGCCGCGGCGGCGATCATTGGGTTGAGTAGCCCGAGCGCGGCAAGCGGTATGGCCGCTGAATTGTAAGCCAACGCCCAGAATAGGTTCTGTCTTATCTTCTTCATTGTAGCCCGGCTCAGCATGATACCAGTCAAGACATCTCTGAGATCATCCTTAACCAGGATGATGCCGCCGGTTTCTTTAGCGACATCGGAACCACTGCCGACGGCGATGCCGATATCCGACTGCGCTAATGCGGGTGAGTCATTGATACCATCACCAACCATCGCTACAATTTTGCCCTCGGCTTGCAGTTTCTTGATTACATTCCCCTTCTCGCCTGGCAATACATTGGCAATGACCTTGTCAATGCCTACCTGCTTGGCTATGGCGGCAGCTGTTTTTTCGTTGTCTCCCGTTAGCATTATGGTCTCAATACCTATCTTCTTCAGTCCTTCAACCGCTTCAATGGAGTGCTCTTTCAAGGTATCTGCCACCGCGATAATGCCGGATGCCTTCTTGTTAACAGCCACGATCATGACGGTCTTACCCTGAGCCTCGAGACCTTGAATAGACTGTTCTTGTGCGTCTATGCTTATGTTATTCGTAAGCATTAGCCGCCGGTTCCCTACCAGTACTTCTTTCCCCTCAGCGTTTACCCTGATACCGTGGCCAGGTATTGCTTCAAATGTGTCGGCGTCTGTAAGTGTCATTCCTCTATCTCTAGCAGCTCGCACAATCGATTCGCCAAGGGGATGCTCTGAGTTCTTCTCTGCTATAGCGGCCAACCGGAGGATTTCGTCCTTGTTGTCGCCGACGATATCCGTAACTGAAGGTTCTCCTTTAGTGAGGGTGCCGGTCTTATCAAAGACTACCGTAGTTAACTTCTGAGCCCTCTCCAGATACTCACCACCGCGGATAAGGATGCCTGTTTGCGCACCCTTGCCAACCCCGACAAACAAGGCTGTGGGGATGGCTATGCCGATAGCACACGGGCAGGAAATAATCAGTACCGCAACGAAGGCAAGAACCCCACTAGTGAGGTTACCCCCGATAAGGAACCAGCCCAAGAACGCCGCGAGAGCAATGCTGACCACCACCGGTACAAAGACAGCACTAACCTTATCGGCTATTCTCTGGATGCGGGCATTGGCAACTGACGCTTGTGCCTCTTCGACCATCTTTACTATTTGCATGAGTGTGGTATCGGCTCCGACTTGTGTAGCCTTGTACTTTAGTGCACCCATTTTATTAAATGTGGCGCTAATGACTTTGTCGCCGGGTCTCTTTTCCACAGGCATGCTTTCCCCGGTGACCAATTTTTCATCTACCGACGAATCACCTTCCGTGACGATACCATCGGTCGGTATTTTTTCACCTGGCCGTACTACTATGATTTCGTTAACCATGACACTTTCGGCAGGTATTTCAACTTCCTGGCCTTCTCTGATAACCCGTGCAGTAGCTGGGCGCAGGTCCATTAGTTTCCTGACTGCAGCCGAAGCTCTGGACCGCATATAGTCCTCCATGAATTTCCCGGCCAGAACGAAAGCGATAATGACCGCTGAGACCTCGAAATACACATTCTTGTCATCCACCGGCAGCAGGCCGGGGAAGAACAGCACGATGAGGCTATAGACATACGCGGTGGTTGTGCCCAGCGCAATCAGGAAGTCCATGTTCGCTCTTCTCGCCCTAATCGCTGCGATGGCGCCCTTATAGAAACTCCATCCACCGATAATCTGGACTGGTGTGGTCAATATCAACAGCCAGTACCCCCAGGTGAACCATGGCAAATTGGGTATCGGTGCCCAGGAAATCAGGGACACCCCTGCCGCCAAAACAATTAGAGCAACTACCCTGAGGAGGGCTATCAACAGCACCCCTGTAAGAGCAACTCGGACCCTGCGTTTCAGATTCTTCGTTTCATTTTCCGGACTCAAGAATGTCTGCAGGCAGTCCTGGGCGCAGAAATAGTACATCCGCCCCCCTAATTCTGTCTTGAATGGTGTCCCCTCATCAACTTTCATTTTGCAGATTGGATCTATTGGCATATTTGCCTCCATTAGGACTACCTGAAATATTCTATAATCCTCTCATTGGTCATCCTAGCACCTGAAACATAAAGGGGTTATATAGTCGTGCTCCCTCCAGGTACTCCACGGTAGCCTTCTCGGAGGCCAGATTCACGCTAGCGGAAACTACCCCCGGCACGCTGGAGAGAGCCTCCTCCACCCGGGCGACACAAGAAGCACAGGTCATTCCGACCACCGGGAATATGGACTTCCTGGTAGCGACCCCATACCCCAACTGCGAGACGGTATCCCTAATCTTGGCAAGGTCTACCTTTGCAGGGTCGTATTTTATCGAAGCCTGCTCCGAAGCGAAGTTAACGTTGACTTGCTCTACACCAGGAGTCTCGGAAAGGCCTTTCTCGATGGTAGCCGCACAGGTAGTGCAGGTCATCCCAATTATGTGGATTGAAGCCTTGTCAGGCTTCTGACAATCAGTTTTATCGGCCACTACCCTATCCTACCTCTCCCTTTTTCTCTCTTTAACAAATCGTTGAAAATGTCAGTGTGGTACAATTCGTGGTCACTTATCCGCGTGAGAGACTCTCTCGGGGCAGGTTCTTCAGTTCCTTTGGCAGCGCGGTCATATTCAGCCGCCACCTTTGTTCACTCCTGATGTCATCCTGAAGCATGTCGTAAGCCCCCCGTCGCCCACTCAACTCCGTTGTGCCCAGTAATTTAGCTGCCACCACCCTTCTTACCAACGAACTGGCTAGCACGCACTACTAATATGCGCGAATTTCTTCTCTAAGTGCTATAAATCTTCCAGCAAAGTGGTGAAGGTATCATGATGGTCTTCTTCTTCCTGTAGTATTTGCTTGAAAAGAAAACCTGTCGTGACATCACCTTCCTTGAATGCTGCGTCTATGATCTTCTTGTAAAGAGTTATAGCATTTGCCTCATCCTTAATATTTTGCTTTATCATCTCCTTGAGAGTGCTGCCAACGAAAATGGGGGTGGGCTTGGTTGTTGGTATTCCACCAAGGTAAAAGAGTCTCTCTGCGATAGCTTCGGCGTGTTTCATTTCAGCTATGCCTATCTTTTTCAGTTCGTCGTGAACCGCAAACCCTTTCACCCCACCCCACTGGACATGTTGCCACATATACTGGACAGCCACCTGTAATTCCCTGGCAATCGCATCATTCAACTTGCCCAGAAAGGCCTTTGATACTTTGGTAACAGCAGCGTTCTTTTCTACCATTTTGCACCTCCAATTATTTTCTTTGTCGTGTTACACCGTCAGTTTAGCAGATTCCGAAATGAGCAGCCAATGCTAACCAACCCTTTTCACATTTTGTCCTCCTTTGCTTGTGCAATGCTTCAAGGCAGAAAGTTCAATCGCCTTAACCACTGCTTTTATGTGCCCCTTGCCTTGAAACTACTTGAATATCCTTTCCAGCCTTTTGTTCACCTCGTCCCAGTTGACGATGTTCCAGAAAGCATCAACGAATTTGGCCCTCTCGTTTTTGTAGTCCAGATAATAGGCATGCTCCCAGACATCAATAACCATCAATATGGTAAACATGGGATAGACATTTGTGTTGTGTTTTTCTATCTGCATTATTATCGGTCTGTTGGTTTGCCTGCAGAAACTCAGTGCGGCCCAGCCTGAGCCTTCCACGCTGGTAGCGGCCAGGCTGAATTCCTTCTTGAATCTGTCAAAGCTTCCAAACTCTTTCTCCAGGGCCGTGCCCAGAGTTCCGGTTGGCTTTCCCCCGCCTTTGCCCGCCGGTGCTAGATTGGCCCAGAACAATGAATGCAGCAGATGCCCCCCGATGTGGAACGAAAGCTCTTTCAATGTAGCTTTGACGTCAAAGTCAGCGCCCTCTTTACGGGCCTTGTCCAGCCTCTCTAGTATGGCATTGGCGCCATTAACATACGCCTGGTGATGTTTCTGGTGGTGTAGGGTTAACTGTTCCTTAGATATGTGCGGCTGTAGCTGATCATATCCATAGGGCAATTGTGGCAATGCATAGGATTTTGCTGTTTCCATAGTCTATCTTCTCCTTTTCAAAATGCCCCCAGGTTACATTTGCCTTAGCTCCTTGGCGGCGACTATTTTGCTCTCTTTTTTGATTCGCTGGCACGCTGAGCCACCAACCTGGGGTCGTAATGACCTGGGCCACCGCATTCAGGGATATAGCAGCTGACATTCATAAATGTGCATTTAGCATGACAACCAGGGCACGCGTCCGGCGGCGTCTCAGCTTTAAAGACGTAGCTACACTTGTTGCACATCCAATAGTTCATTTTTTCCTCCTTTCCTAGAAGCGCTTCACCGTGAATCGCCAGTTCTCATCCTGTCTTCACCTTCATTCCATATTTCCCCCTCTCTTCACTTCTGTTGTCTCACTCTCTCAGCAATCCTCCTCCCAAACTCCCGGCACTGTTTCAAGCCACCCTCGTCTGGTCTGCGTAGCATTTTCAATCCTGGCTCTATCACATCCATTCCAAAGATGTGTCTCATTGTATCAGTCATCATCTGGACGGATTCGCCACTCCATCCATAGGACCCGAAAGCTGCTCCGACCATACCCTTTAAGTCGGCCTTCTCCATTTCAAAAAGAAACGTCTTCATTGAACCAATCATGTCGCTATGGTAAGTCGGAGAGCCCAGAATCACGGCGTCAACATCCTTGACATCGCCTGCAGTTGCGCCTACGGTCCTTCTTGATAGGACTTCGATTCCGGCCTCTGTCATCCCTTCCTCGATCGCCTTCGCCATCATCCCAGTATTGCCACTCCTCGTGTCATAAACTATTATTGCCTTTGGCACGCTTCCTCCTTCTCGACAAAAACTATCGAGTAAAGCCGCGCTCTTTGTGCTTCGTAGCGATGGCACTAGCCAGGTTGTCCAAGGCCTTGAAATCTTCTTCTCTGGGAGAGCCCTTGCTCAACACGGGAGCGAGCACCTCCGCCTTAATGTTGGGAATCATTCCCGCGAGTTGTTCCACAGCCTTGCTGCCCCAGCCATAGGAGCCAATAATGGAGATGAACTGGAGCCTGGGCCTTAAGGCATTGGCCAGAAGTGCTGCATAGGCGACGTTAGGATGCGGACCGACCAGAACTGTAGGCGTGCCGATGACTAGCGTAGCGGCGTCCACCAATGCCATGGCCAGCTTGCCAATATCGGTTGCTGCCAGGTTGAACTGCTTAACAGTGACACCTCTGTCAGCTAGGGCTCCCACGAAGTATTCCACCATTTTTTGGGTGCTGCCGTGCATGGAGATATAAGGCAAGACCACTATGTTTTTCGGTGGATCGAATACCCAGCTTCGATATGCTTTCATGATGAACGAAGGTTCATCATACATGGGGCCATGGCTGGGGGCGATGACATCAATCTTATAGCTGCTCAGCTTCTCCAGATGTTTCTCAATACTGGTGCGGAAAGGCATCATTATTTCCGCGAAGTACCTTTTGGCTGCTTCGTAGACCTGTCCTTCATTAGATACATACAGGTCTGTGGTAGCCAGATGAGAGCCAAACAGGTCGCAGGGGAAGAGTATCTTGTCTTCCCGCAAATATGTGAGCATTGTCTCGGGCCAGTGCACCCAAGGGGCATGGATAAACTCCAGGGTCTTATTCCCCAGGGACAAGGTTTCGCCGTCGTTTACGGTGAGAAATCTGTCCTCCGGGACAAGCAGGAGGGCCACGAGTATATCTTTGCCTTTGGGCGTAGTGACGACTTTAGCATTGGGATACTTGGCCAGGACCTGGGGGATGCTGCCGGAGTGGTCTTGCTCGGCATGGTTGGCAATTACATAGTCGATAAGGGGAACATTCTCAAGAGAAGCCATAAGCCAATGGGTCATAGAAGGGTCCACAGTATCTATCAGAGCAACTTTCTGGCTGCCTCGCACCAGGTATGCGTTATAGCTTGTCCCATCGGGAAGCGGTATCAAGGCGTCGAAGAGACGCCTGTCCCAGTCAATAGCACCTACCCAGTGAACATCTGTCTTTATTGGTCTTGCTTTCATTCTCTCCCCTTTCAATAATCCAGAAGTCTTTTTTCTCCTTCAATCTTCTTTATCCCTGTGATATCCTGCGTGGCTTCCAACGTGCCCAAATACCTGCCAGCCTTGTTGCGCACGGCAAAATACCTTATATATATCTTCCTCCCTTTCAGATCTATCCAGAATTCGGCTGAATCTCTCTTGCCAGCCTTGAAATCGGACAATATCTGGTTCACCTTATCCACGCTCTGCTTCGGATGGCAGTTCTGAACTGATTTCCCGATCACGGCAACCGGCCGTTTGAAGATTCTTGTTTCGTGCTTGTTCCAGAATCTGACCAGATCATCTTCGTTGACGAAAGAGATTTCTATCGGTATTGTCTCCAATATTCCG
>JALHUO010000205.1 GCA_022866545.1 Dehalococcoidia bacterium
TCGAAGCCTAACTTTTTGAACAAGGGCTCGAGATAACCGATTGCCTTGCCGTAGTTCAAACCCGGCGGTACAGTAGTGTCAATGGAAATCAGATCTTTAAGGACTTCAAGGTACTTCACTTTTGCCTCCCTCCAGCTTGTTTATTGGGTCTATGGCTAGATTGTATCATAGCAACCATGTCATGCGGCAACAGCTAGTTAAACTTGTTCATGGCTGCCTTTATCCCCTGGGTAAGAAAACAGTCAATGGCTTCGGATACCCGGGCAGTTACGGACCTAATTATCGCTTCTTCCTGGGGGGAGAAATCGTTGAGCACATAATTGACTATGGCATCCTCGCTGATGGATTGTCCCTCTGTTTGAGGTCGCCCGATCCCTACCCTGATTCGAGGAAAGTCCTCGCTGCCCAGGGCGGAAATAATAGAATTCATCCCTTTGTGTCCTCCCGAGCTCCCGCTCTGCCGCAGGCGGATTTTGCCCAGAGGCAAATCGAGGTCATCATATATCACCAGAAGGTCGCTCAAAGAGATGTGGTGCTTGCGCACAAGGCAAGCTACAGATTGACCACTGAGATTCACAAACGTGCCGGGCCTGGCCAGCAGTAATTCCTCGCCCCCTACTTTGCCAATGCCTACTTTGGCGTGGCATTGCCTGTGATCAAAGGGGACAGAATGAAGCCTGGCGAAGTAATTCAGGCACTGAAAGCCAACATTGTGGCGATTATGGGCATAGTTCTTGCCGGGGTTGCCCAGACCAACTATGAGTTTCATTAGCTTAAGGTGAAGAGAGTTTCTGTAGTTTGCCTACAGCCTTATCCAGTAACTCCAGGAACTCAGTTTCACTGAGCGTCTTTGTCCCCAACTTCTCCGCTTTAGCTAGCTTGGAGCCAGGGTCGGTGCCCACCACCACGTAGGAAGTCTTTCTGGAGATATCCGAGCCAGCTTTGCCACCGAGAGCCTTTATCTTCGCTTCTGCTTCTGGGCGGGAGAAGGAATCCAGCTTGCCGGTTAAAACAAATTCCCGTCCGGCTAAAGGTAGGGAGGGGACAAGCCCCTCCCCTACTTTCTCGACTTCCCCTTTTTCCAGCTTTACCTTGGCTTTCTTTAGTTTCTCGATGATTTGGATATTTCCTTTCTGTCGGAAAAAGGCAACGATGCTTTCAGCTATCTTGGGGCCGATAGAGGGAATAGTTGAAAGGTCATCCTCAGTCGCTTTAGCCAGGTTGTCTATTCTGTCAAAATGCTCCGCCAGTAATTCGGCGTATTGCTCACCCACGTGGGTGATTCCCAGGGCAAAGACGACCCGGGCCAGGGGTCTGGCCTTACTTGCTTTGATGGAATTGAGCACATTGGAGGCGCTCTTGTCTGCCATTCTCTCCAGACTGAGAAGTTGCTGTTTGGTGAGGTAGTATAAATCGGCAGCATCCTTGATTAAGCCGGCTTCGAATAAAGCCTGGCATAGCTTTTCACCGACGCCATCTATATCCATGGCCCCCCGGCTGACAAAATGTTTGATTCTTTCCAGGGCTTGGGAGGGGCAGGCGGCATTGGTGCAGCGATGCATGGCCTCGCCTTCGGGCTTTATCGCCTCGCTACCGCAAACTGGGCAAACAGGATAATCCGGAGGTTCTTCTTTCCCCGAGATGCCTTTCCTTTGCTTGTAAAGTTCCCAGGTTTTTTCGCGCATGGAGAAGATTTCCTCTTTGCCCGTACGGCGGCTGACGATAGGTTCGACAATCTCAGGAATGACGTCACCAGCCCGCTGCAAAACAACCCAGTCGCCGATCCTGATATCCTTGCGGTGAATGTCTTCCTCGTTGTGCAGCGCTGCTGAACTGATGGTCACACCGCCTACTCTAACCGGCTTCAGAATAGCGTAAGGGTTAAGGCTCCCCGTCCGCCCCACATTTATGCCAATATCAAGCAACCTTGTGGTGCCCTGAACGGCGGGAAACTTGTAGGCAATCGCCCATCTCGGCTCGTGAGCGACGGTGCCCAGCTCTTGCTGGAGGGCGATAGAATTGACCTTGGCTACTATGCCGTCAGCTTCATAGGGAACTTTCTCCCGGCTTTGTCCCCAGCTCTCGTGATACTTCTCCACTTCATCCAGGGAGTGGCGGAGGGCGATATTGGGGTTTATCTTAAAGCCAAGAGACTTGAGGTATTGCATGCTTTCCCAGTGATTGTCTGGCACTGCTTTGCCTTCAGCCCAACCTAGTCCGTAAATGAATATGTCGAGAGGACGTCGAGCGGTAATGCTGGAATCGAGCTGCCTTACCGAGCCGGCGGCGGCATTCCTGGGATTGGCAAAAAGCGGCAGTTGCTCTTTAGCCCGTTCTTCGTTAAGCTTCTTGAAGCCAGCCCTGGGAAGATAGACTTCGCCCCGGACTTCAAATCTGGGCGGCGCGTCTTTGGGCACAGAAAGGGGAATGCTCCTGATCGTTTTCAGATTCTGCGTGATGTTCTCACCCCGGTAGCCATCTCCCCTGGTTGCTCCCGTGACGAGCAAGCCATCGACGTAGGTCAGGGCTACCGCCAGTCCATCGATTTTGGGCTCGCAAACAAGGTCGAACTGGCCTCTGCCCAAAAGGTTGGTTACCCTCTTATGCCAGGCTGCCAGTTCTTCGTATGAAAACGCGTTGGCCAGGCTCAACAACGGGTCCCGATGTACGACGACACCGAACGCTTCCACGGGAGGCGCTCCAATCCTTTGCGTCGGCGAGTCCGGGGTAACAAGCTCAGGATGCTCGGCTTCAAGCTCCCTTAGCTCCTTCAACAGCTCATCGTACTCGGCGTCGCTGATTTCGGGGCTGTCCAGCACGTAGTAACGGTAGTTGTGGTGGTTGATTGTCTCCCGCAGCTGTTTTATCCTCTGCTTGACCTTATTCGCGTCTCCCATAAGGCTCCCTAATTATAATATTACCATAGCTAGAATGGCTGTGCAGAGATGCCGCTGACAAGACGCGGATTCTGAGAACCAAATTGCAGGTTACCCGGGAAGAGGTTTTGCTTACTTGTTTCTCCCGAACGGGCAAATATAAACGCACATACCGCAAGCCCTGCGCAGAGTTTCTCGTTTGCTTAGATAGCCGTCACATGCCTCAGCAGCGAATATCTCGCTCCTCGATCTGGGCTTGTCGAAGGCCTGTCCTGTAAAGGCATGTGCCGGACAAGCTTTCACACAGGCATCACAGTCACGGCACATCTCATCCATAGGCGTTCCCGTTTCTAACGGAGCATCCGTGAGCACCGTAGCCCACCTCACGCGGGGGCCATATTTCGGTGTGATGAGCAGGGCGCTTTTGCCGATCCATCCCAGCCCGGCTAAATGAGCTGCTAGCTTGTGGGAGAATACGCCAGTGAGCTTAGTTTTATCCACTGTTTGAGAAGACGGGACAACGAAAGCCTGGAAGCCGGCTTCACCCAGGGATTGGGCCAACGTCAAGGAAATGGAGTCTATGCGAGGATTTACGATTTGATACACGTAATACCAGTAATTACTGAGGGCAGCAATGCTTTTGTGATGGACCAGTGTGTTTACAGTGCCGTCCGCAAGAACGAAGCCATGTGAAACAGCTCGGGGAAACTGCGTTAGAAATTCCCCGCCCTGCTCGGAAATAGACTGTCTGGCCGGAGCAAGGTCAGCTATACCGAAGTAGGTTGCCCCCATATCCTGAGCCAGGGATTCCAACTTGCCTCTAAGGTCTGCTTTACCCGTATCTTTCATAGCTGATTTCTATGTGTAAGTATAGCACAGCCAGGCTTCTTGACCTCGACTTTGGGCTCATGGAAAAGGGTCGTTAGATTATCTCCTGACTCCAGGATATTTGCTATAATCAACGAAGATTTACGGAAATCAAATAGAATACAATCCGAAATGAGGAGGCAACATGGCTACGAAACCAGTTGTGATCAGGTTTTTTGCCCCGGTGATTGATGCCACGGTTAATACCCTGATGAGTACCATTGACCAGAAAATGAAGCAAGGGACAAAAGAATTCATCATCCTTATCTCTTCGCCGGGCGGTTCTGTTATCCATGGTTTAAGCGCCTATAATTATTTGAAGGGGTTGCCTGCATCCATAGCTACGCACAATTTCGGCAGCGTGGACTCAATAGGCATCGTCCTGTACTGCGCCGGTTCGAAAAGGCTATCGGTGCCCCAGGCAAGATACCTGTTTCACGGCGTTAGTGCGCAGTTTAGAGGCGAACAGAATTTAGATGAGAAACTGCTGGAGGAAAGGTTGAAGGGATTGAGGATTGACATGGAGAATATTGCCAAGGTAATCGCAGCCAACACGGGCAAAAGCGCCAAAGATGTTATTGATGCCATGTTTGAGAGGATAACTTTGAATCCAGAAGAGGCACAGTCCTGGGGCCTGGTGCACGAGATCAACTCAAAGCTATTTGAGGAAGGCAGTGAAGTGATTGCCATACAATTCCAGCAACAACAACCACAACAACTGCCGAAGCTGCCACATTAGACGGGACGAGTGTGCCCCGCTAGTCCCTGTCATTGCGAGCCCCGACTTGTCGGGGTGTGACAATCTCATTGATTAAATTCCAAATATCAAAATCCAAATGATAATTGGAATCCAAATGCTTAAGGGTCAAAACTGGTTCTTTTTGTCATTGGGATTTTGGGCTTGATTTGACATTTGAGCTTTGACATTTGTCATCGTTTAGCATTTGGGATCTAGGATTTCCATTTCGGAGGTTACTTCCTCGCTGTCGTTCCTCGCAATCACGCAAGGAACGCATCACTAGGGTGCTGAATAGGGACGAGGGCTTTACGGTATACCTTGCATTGCGATATACTCTTTCGCAGGCTTTCCCGAGGCTGAGATGAATATTAGACAGACCTTGGAAGATACTGCCAGCAAGATCCCAGACAAAGAAGCCATTGTCCTTGGTGATCAGAGGATTACTTATGGTGAGCTGGATGCGGCTTCTAATAGAGTAGCCAATGCTCTCCTGAAGCTGGGTATGAAAAAGGGTACCCATGTGGCTATCTTGATGTCCCATAGCCCTGAGTGGGTCATCAATTACTTTGGCGTCATTAAAGGTGGTGCTGTAGCTGCGCTGCTTAACATTGCGCTCAAAGCGCCTGAACTTGATTCTTTGCTGCGGGACTCCGACTCGAAAATTCTGATAACGGAGAAGAAGTTTTCTCGGATGCTTTCCTCAGTTTTGTCTCACATTCCTCTGCTGAAGCACGTGATTGAAGTTGATGCAGCTTCTTATACCAAGATGATAGCTAGCAGTTCTCCCGTATCACCGGCTATCGATACAAAAGACGATGATGAAGCCACTATATTTTACACCTCTGGCGTACTGGGGAAGCAAAAGGGCGTGGTACATACGCATGCTTCCCATATGGGAACTCCCCCCATAGTTTCCGCAGGCATACAACGGAGAAGAGAAGATGTCATTATAGACCTTGTTCCCTTTTCTTATCTTTATGGCTTATTCGAGGTCCTTTTTGGCTCGATTATCACAGGCTCTACCGTCGTGCTTATCCCTAACTTCACTCCCAGAGCTGTCCTGGAGGCGGTGGAGAGAGAAAAAGGCACGGTTATCTTTGGCGTTCCTGCCATGTACAATGCCCTGGCTATGGTGCGCGACGAAGTGCTGGCAAGGTACGACCTGAGTTCACTGCGATTGGCTGTTAGCGCTGGGGCAAAGTCTTTTCCCAAGTTAATGGAGAATCTGGAGGACAAGTTTGGATTATCCCTTTATGAAGTATACGGTCTCACGGAGGTTTCGGCCGTTTCCATTAGCACCTTTGAGAATCGTAAACTGGGGACCGTAGGCAAGCCAATTTGCCGCCTTAAGATACTGGATGACGACGGCAAGAAAGTTCGCCGGGGCCAAATAGGGGAGGCGGTGTTCAATGCCCCCTGGGCGATGAAAGGATATTACAAAGCGCCTGAACTCACGGCTCAGGTGCTCAAGGATGGCTGGTTTTATACCGGGGATTTAGTCAGGATGGACGAACAGGGCTACCTGGAGTATATCGAAAAGAAGTCCTTCATAATAGTGACGTCTTCCGGACTTAAGATTGGCCCGTCAGAGGTTGAATTCCTACTGATGAGCCACCCTGGCGTAGCCGAGGCAGCCTATGTAGGTATCAACGATGGTTACGGAGGACAGATACCCACAGCCTTTGTGGTACTTAAACAAGGGCACCATGCTACCGAAGAAGATCTGTCCGACCTTTGTTGCCAAAACCTGGCTGATTTCAAGCTCCCTAAGAGAATTGAATTTGTAGACAGCATACCTAAAACTAGCTCGGGGAAGATATCTAGAAAGAAGCTCAAAGAGAGAGAATTGCAGCAGAACTGACTGCAAGACTCCTTCGCCTGCTGTCATCGCCTGCGAAGCATGACAGCCTCCTCGGCCTCTGTGGGATTGCTTCGTCGCCTTCGGCTCCTCGCAATGAGAGAAAAGGGTGTCATTGCGAGCGGAGCGTGGCAATCTCTTTGGCTGAATTCCAAATACCAAAATCCAAATTACAATTGAAGTCCAAATGGTTAAATGTCAAAACTAGTTCTTTTTGTCATTGGGATTCTGAGCTTGATTTGACATTTGAGCTTTGTCATTTGTCATTGTCTAGCATTTAGGATTATCCCTTTCTGAGATTGCTTCGGCTGGCTTGGCCAGCCTCGCAATGACGGGGTAAAATTGTCATTCTGAGCGTAGCGAAGAATCCAACGCGTTCATCTCAATGTTGACGTGGCTAATGCTTATTGCTAACATCATGAACTGAGCCGTGCTAGGCGGGGAACCAGCGGTGCCCTGTACCCGAAAACCGCTATAGCGGGGCTGAATTCCTGCTTGAGGTTGACAGCCGGCTAGACCTGTTTTTGCTGAGCGGCGTTGATAATCGGGTTCTATGCAACTGGAGGCTATGAACCCCGTCAGGTCCGGAAGGAAGCAGCGGTAAGTAGTATTTCTAGTGTGATATAGAGTTGCCTGGTTGGAGCGAGCTGGCAGAGACAGCTTCCCGGTTCGGAGATCGAGAGCAGGTGCACGGCTCATAAAATTCAAAACAACTGGACAAAAGTTCACAGATGGATTTCCTGGGGCTTAATGGTAAAACAGCAATTGTTACCGGGGGTGGCTCCAATATCGGGCGGGGCATAGTCCTGGCTTTCGCTGAGCAAGGAACGAACGTGGCTATAGCTGAACTGGATGAAGCTCAAGGCGCCAAAGTAGCCAGGGAAGCCAATGCCCTGGGCAAGGGCAAAGTTGAAAACATAAGGACGGATGTAACGGACTGGGATTCGGTACGGGCGATGGTGGAGAAAACACTGGATAAGTTTGGTCAGGTAGACATACTGGTCAACGTTGTCGGTTGGGTCAGGGACGAGTTCTTTGTAAAGAAGCCCAGAGAGGATTGGGAAAAGGAGATAGCCCGCAATTTGTGGAGCGATATAAACTGCACGAGAGCCGTTCTGGACCATATGATTGAGCGCAAGTATGGAAAGATCATCAGCATCGGCTCTGATGCTGCCAGAGTAGGGCAGGTGAGAGAAGCTGTTTACAGCGGCTGCAAGGGTGCCTTGATTTCTATGACAAAGTCTTTGGCCAGGGAGCTCGGCCGGTATGGGATGAATGTCAACGTGATTTGTCCAGGTGTTGTTGTTCCTGCCAGCAAGGATGTCACTACTTCGGAAAGCATGTGGACGGATGATATGATGAGAGTGTTTGGCACACCTGAAGCACTGGAGAAGATAGCCAAGGGCATCCCACTGGGACGGCTGGGGACACCAGATGATATAGCCAATGCTGTTCTCTTCCTGGCATCAGACCGGGCTAACTTCATAACCGGACAGACTATCAGCGTTGATGGCGGTTACACCATGGTATAGAGAATTCGACCACTCAGGAGGGCAATACGCATGACAATAAAGAAAGTATGTGTTGTCGGTTCAGGGACTATGGGCAGCGGCATAGCTCAGGTATCTGCGCAGGCGGGCTATGAAACAACCATGGTTGATGTGAAACAGGAGCTGCTGGACCGTGGTATGAACATGATAAAGTCCAGCCTGGGCAAATTTGTGCAAAAGGAAAAAATCAAGCAAGAAGATATGAGTAAGACTCTGACAAGACTTCATACCTCGATTGACATGAGAAATGCCGCTAAAGACGCTGACTATGTCATAGAGGCGGTATTTGAGAGGGCAGAGGTCAAGCTGCCGATATTTGGACAGCTTGAAGAAATTTGCCCTAAGGAGACAATCCTGGCTTCCAACACATCCGGAATACCGGTGAGTCTGCTGGCATCTGCCACCAGGCGCCCCGACAAGGTTATCGGCACGCACTTTATGAACCCCGTGCCGTTGATGAAGGGAGTGGAGATAGTAAAAACCTTGCTTACATCGGAGCAGACTCTGAAAGTAAGCCTCGATTTCGTCAAATCCTTGGGCAAGGAAACAGTCGTAGTGAAGGATTCCCCCGGATTTGTGACCAACAGGATAATAACCCTGGTCATGAACGAAGCCGCCAAACTGTTGGAAGAGAATCTAGCCAGCATAGAAGATATAGACAAAATAGAGAAACTGTCACACAACTGGCCTATGGGCCCGTTCGAGCTGGCGGACATGGTCGGTATAGACGTTTTGGTCGACCTCCTGGAAGGAGTTTACCAGCAGACGGGATGGGAAAGATACAAGCCGGCTCCGATATTGAAGAGGATGGTCGAGCTTGGGTACACGGGAAGAAAAGTAGGCAAGGGCTTCTATCAGGTGTTTGGACAAGGCTGATACTCTTGTACCGACAATTACTCCGCCAATTTGACTTCAAACCGAAGAAACGCTTAGGACAGCATTTCCTTGTAGATGAAGCTGTATTAGAGCGTATCTTATCTGCTGCCGAACTCAGCCCCGGGGACATTGTAATCGAGATAGGTCCGGGCCTGGGCATACTGACTGAGGCGTTAGCCAAACAGGGAGCCAGGGTTATTGGTGTTGAGCTTGATGTCAAACTGGTTGCCCTGCTGAAGAAACGACTGGCCGGCTTTCCTGATGTCAAGATTGTGCATGCCGACGTACTTAAGGCTGCCCCCTGGCAACTTTTGCAGGATAATTTACCTGCCTGTGACCTTGTTCGGGGCTATAAGGTCATAGCTAATCTTCCTTATTACATTACCTCACCGGTATTGAGTCATTTTCTGGAGGCGCAGCCTCGACCCTCGAAAATGGTAGTAATGGTGCAGAAGGAAGTCGGTGAAGCTATTGCTGCTGCCCCCGGTAAGATGAGACTGCTCAGCGTCAAGACTCAGTTTTACAGCAGGCCTGCTATTGTGTCGTATGTGCCGGCGGCAAGTTTTTATCCGCCGCCGAAGGTGGATTCAGTTGTATTGCGGCTGGATGTTTACTCCCAGCCGCCCCTGGTCAAATCAGGGGTATCCGATGTCGCTGGTTTTTTTGATATAGTTATGCATGGTTTCAGTGCTCCTCGTAAGCAGCTTCGCAATTCCCTGGCCCACTCGTTGGAGATGCCACCCGGCCAGGTTGTTTCATTACTGGAGAAAGCTGGAATAGAGCCGAAACGACGGGCGGAAACTCTGAGGCTGGAGGAATGGAGGGAGCTCTGGAAAGTCTTTGCTCCCTTCTTGTGTCGTCCTGAGCCCTTCACTTCTGGTCATCCTGAGCGGAGCGAAGGATCTTGTGACGCTCAGGGCAAGCTCCGTGAAGGGGAAGAATGTAGTCCCGCTCAGGGTAAACTCCGCGAAGGATCTCGAGATTCTTCGGTCGCCAGGCTCCCTCAGAATGACATCAGAGGTGAGTAGATGAGGGACTGTAATGTTGACTGTTTATGCCCCGGCTAAAGTGAACCTTGTCCTCTAAGTGCTGGGCAAGGACAATGATTATCACCGAATCTCCAGTATCGTCCAATCCATAGACCTATGCGATGTGCTCAATTTTCAACTGGACAGGGAAATATACTTTGAATGTAATGAGGCCGGGTTGAAGCACGATAACCTGGTGACGCGCGCGGCCAGCCTGCTTAAGGAAAGCACGAAATGTGACTTGGGGGCACGAGTCGAACTTCGCAAGTCCATACCCTGGGGTGTGGGATTGGGGGGCGGCAGCAGCGACGCCGCGGCCACTCTTTTGGCTCTAAATGAGCTCTGGGCGTTAAGGTTGCCGATTTCTGAGCTGGTCCATTTGGCCTTCAAGCTGGGCTCTGACGTTCCCTTCTTTATCCACAAAGGTACGGCTCTGGTGGAGAAGAAGGGCGAAAAGGTGACTCCGCTGCCATCGCTGCCTTCAACCAGCTTTGTGTTGCTGGTGCCGCCATTGCCTAAAGTCCAGGGCAAAACGAAGCAGATGTATAGTAATTTACGCGTTGCTGATTTCACAGGAGGCCAGTTTGTTCAGGTAGCCTTGTCATCTTTGAGGCAAGGCAAAAGACTCGAACCTGATGTTATGTTCAATGTCTTCGAAACGGTAGCCTTTGGTTTCTTCCCCAGGCTTGACAAATATCGTGAGATCTTGAAGGAAGCGGGAGCCCTGCGAGTCTATCTGGCGGGCTCCGGGCCATGTCTCTTCTCCCTCTTCGCAGAAGCGAAAGAGGCCGGTGAGGTGTTTTCACTCCTGAAAAAGCAAGGATTGGAGTGTTACCTGGCATTTTCTTTTTCGGGATAGGCAGGTAACCTGATGACAATGGAAAAGCTGAAGCAAAAAAGATGGGTCAGGATAGCACTTTACGTTATCGGCCTCATTGGCATTGGTGTCGGCTTTCTCATTTTGTTCCCATACTTAATCAGTCGTTTCAATATCCCGATAGAAGGCTTAGCCTCCACAGCCTATTTGGTTGTCTTCGGAATCACTCTACTATCGAACGCGGCCGTCCTCATTCCGGTGACATATCCCCATCTTACTATCATGATAGCAGCAGCGCAGTACTGGGATCCTTTTATGATAGCTCTGGTAGCCAGCGTAGCTGGTGCCCTGGGGGAAATAACTGCCTATTATGCCGGCCGCCTGGGCAAAAGAATAGCGCTTCTGGAGAATGTACCAGTGTATGACAAACTTGTGGGCTGGATGGGGAAATATGGTCTTTGGGGCATTTTCGTTATGTCTGTTCAACCTATTTTGCCCGTTGACATAGCTGGACTCCTGGCTGGGGCCTCTAAAATGCCGTTATGGAAGTTTCTCTTGCCTTGCTGGGCAGGAAAACTGGGCAAATACCTTGTGGCGTGCTACCTCGGGGGAGCAATCTTGCGTCTTCTCCCTCCCTTACCGTTCTGGCCTTAGTGACAAGGAGAGGACTAGCTGCTTTTCATCTGCCCTGGTACGGACCTCTCCATCAAGTTTTGCCCCATGCAGTACCTCGAGGACCTTGCCCATCTGAGGTCCAGGTGAGATGCCCATTTTCTTCAGCTCTTCCCCGTTGAGGGCAGTTCTGACATAGCGCAGTTTCGTGAGAAATACTTGGAGAGTGCGACGCACCCTCGGAGATTGTGTGGCTATGGCATTGGCCTGTATCGCCAGGGGTTCATATTCCCGGAGCAGATGATAGATCTCGCTGGGTTTCAGCAAAGGCTTGTCGAGGAGGGGAAGGCTGGCCTTGAGGCGGAGCGTATCGCGCATAGCGCGGGACAATTTTGCCGGTAGGTTAAGACGGGCGAGAAATTGCTCAATATCCCGTTCACTCAATGAATAGATGAGAAGGCAGAAATAGAGCGACGGCAATTGAGCGGGCTTCTTCAGGCGGCGTGCCCTGTCGAATTCCTCGCTTATCCAGCCATCACCTTTGAGGGAGGGAGTGATTCTGTGCAGCGCTCCCAGGTCACCGAGGCGCCTGATAACGAGTTCTGGTCGATTTTCCTCAAAGATGTGTTCTAGCTCGTGTCTGATTCGGTCGCCGCTTATCGTATCCAGCATAGGGATATCCCGTTTAAGTAAGCGAGCGGTCTGCGCTTCGAACTCGAAACTAAGTCGTTGTTCATAGCAGACGCCCCGCAGAATCCTGGTGGCATCGTCGCTGAAGCTTCTGGGATGCAGGACACGAATGAGGCGGTGCTCCAGGTCTCTTCTACCGTGATAGGGGTCAATTAACTCGCCATAATCGTTTGTTGCCAGGGATATAGCCATAGCATTGATAGAGAAATCTCTGCGGATAAGGTCATCCTCGAGAGTGCCCGGGGTGACCGCAGGCAATGCCCCCGGCCTGGCATAGGTCTCTTTTCGTGCTGTCGCCAAATCGAGGGTGAAATTGTCGTATCTCAGCTTGGCGGTGCCAAAGCGGTGATGTGCCAGCAATTCTACCTGGTCGGCTTCCGCCACTTGTTGAGCCAGCTTCACTGCATCGCCCTCAACTACCATGTCGAGGTCGAAGCGGGGTCCCGAGCGAAGCGAAGGATCTCTTAGGAGCAGGTCTCGGACCACGCCACCGACGAGATACACCCTTTCTCCATGCTTGGCCGCCTGTCCGCTGATGTCTTTGACCAGCTCCAGGAGTTTCCCCGGGAGATATTGCTCTATGTGTCGTGCCAGATTCATCGCACTAGTATTATATCAGCACTTCCGTTGCGGTCGTACAGCATAATTCGCCTAGCGATAGGTTGGTATATAATTAAGGTAGCAGCAAGAAAGCTTTCTCCACATTCCTCTCTTAAGACAGCAGGAGTATCGAAGGAGCAGGACACAGGATAGAATAGGTAGCTGAGAAATACTCATAACCCCCTTCATCCCCCTTGTCTTAAGGGGGACACCGAAAGAGGGTGTCTAAGCATGGAAGCTAAAAGCCAGGAAGGGCACAGGAAAAGACTGAAGGAAAGGTTCAATCAATCGGGGCTGTCAGCCTTCCTCGACTACGAAATTGTGGAACTGCTGCTGACCCTGGGGACGGCTCGCAAGGATTGTAAACCGCAAGCCAAAGAAGCCATAAAAAGGTTTAAGACCCTGAGAGGTGTTCTGGAAGCTCCTCCCGAGGAATTGCGGAAAATCAAAGGGATTACTGCCCACAATATCTTTGTCATCAAATTCATGCAGGAGATAGCCAGGGAGTTTCTTAAAGAACAAGTCCTCGATAAACCCTATTGCCGGTCCTCAAAGGAAGTGTTCGATTACCTCTACCATTCTATGCGCGACCTCAAAAAAGAAGTCTTCAAGGTCATGTTCCTTGATTCTCAGAATTGCGTTGTCGAGATTGAGGACCTTTTTGAAGGAACATTGAACGCCAGTGCTATTTATCCTAGGGAGATTATCCAGGGCGCCGTCAAACATAATGCCGCCGTCTTAATCTTCGTCCACAACCACCCCGCCGGGAACCCTCAGCCCAGCGATAACGACAAGCAAATAACCCAGGACCTGGTCTTCGCCGGCAATATTATGCAGATTAAGATCCTGGACCACATCATCATCGGCGAGAATCGCTACTTCAGTTTTGCCGATGCCGGGCTAATTGAAGAATATAACTCGGACTTCTTGAGCCTCAAAGAGGGGAAAAGAGCTTAAGCCAGGGCGAAATTGAGTTTATCCCTTAGCGCTTAA
>JALHUO010000206.1 GCA_022866545.1 Dehalococcoidia bacterium
CGAGGGTACTACGATCAATACCGGGACCGTGAACAATCCGCCGGTGGCAGCAGACGACGATGCCGCTGCCGATGAAGATAACCCCTTCACTGTTGCTGCTCCGGGAATCTTGAACAACGATTCTGACCCCGATGCTGGCGATACATTGTCTGTAACCGCGGTGGATACGAGCGGTACCATAGGTGCGGTCACCGCCTGGACTGCGGACGGTTCCTTCACCTATGACCCCGATGGACAATTCGAGTATCTGCAGGCTGGAGGCTCAGCCACCGACAGTTTCACCTACACAGTATCCGATGGCAAGGGCGGCACCGATACCGCCACCGCCACCATTACCATTAACGGCGCCAGCGATGTGCCTACGGGCATCAGCCTGGACGTCAGCAGCGTAGCTGAAGGCCAGCCTTCCGGTACCCTGGTGGGCAGCTTCTCGACCGCTGACCCGGACAGCGGCGACACATTTGCCTACAGTCTGGTGACCGGCGGGGGCGATGATGACAACGCCTCGTTCACCATCGCCGGCAACAATCTGCAGACCGCTGCCGTCTTCGACCATGAGACCAAGAGTTCCTACTCAATCCGTGTCCGGAGTACCGACTCAGGCGCGCTCTATTACGAAGAGGTTTTCACCATCACTGTAACCGGCGTCAATGACCCGCCAGTGGCTGTAGACGACACTGCTGGTACGTCTGAGAATACCGCGGTAACCATCGATGTCCTGAACAACGACTCCGATCCCGATGGCGATGCACTGACTGTGGACTCGGTGACTCAAGGGAGCCATGGCTCGGTCACCAATAACGGTGATGACGTCACCTACACCCCTGACTCTAGCTTCAGCGGCACCGATAGCTTCACCTACACGGTCAGCGACGGTAAAGGCAGCACCGATACAGCTACCGTCACCGTCACTGTCAGCAAGACGCTCACCAGGATTAATGCCCAGATAGATACGGGGCCGACAGCCGCAATATATATGTGGGATGATACCACCGACTCCTGGGCTATCGACGAGGTTACTCAGAAGCCTGTGGACGGGACCAATCATGTGACGTCCGATACCATTACTGTTGCTGGAGGACATTACTATTACGTCTGGGTACAGGCGGCCGGTGTCGCATATTATGTAAAGAACTGCCCCAAGGATTGGACCGTCACATCTGCTCCTGAACGCGATGATGAGGCTGCCTATGGATATGCCGCCGCAGACCGCCTCTACCCGGTTCATTTCAGTGTCAAGTAGGAAGTGCTGACCTCGTTGCTGGACTATTATCAATACCTTTATCAATACCTTTCAATAGCCAAGAAAATCAAATTCGGAGGAGAGAAGTCATGAGTGGACATATCCTGAGTAAGAAACTGCTGTCGATATTTGCCCTGGTTATTCTAGTAACCTCGGCTTCAGTGGGCTGCGGCGGGGGATCGCCATGTCCCTCTACGCTTACTATACTTTCGATGGCGGAGGGGGATGTCCTTGTGATGAAGGTGGGTACAAACACCTGGGTACAGGGACAGGTCGGAATGTCCCTAAACATCGGAGACACAGTAAAGACTGGCGATAATTCTGGCGCTCTAGTTACTTTCTTCGATGGTAGTACCATAGAATTAGAGGCCGGCACCCAGATCGAAATCCTGTCACTCGCTGTGGTCTGCAGCACCGGCGTCACAACCATTACCCTTCTGCAGACGATAGGGACCACCATAAGCCGCGTGACAGCGCTTCTCGACCCGGCATCTAGCTACAAAGTTGAAACGCTAAGCGGCGCTGCTGCGGTCAGAGGCAGTGTCATGGTAGTCACGGTCGGCGAAGACGGCACCACCTGGATAACCAATATCGAAGGGAATATATGGGCCATTGCCCAGGGTGTGGAATTGCCGGTCCCTCCAGGCCAGCAATGCATTATTAGACCCGGTCAGCCGCCTGAGCTCATAATGATGGTCGCCGCAGGCGACTTTCATACGGTGGGGCTTGAGTCCGATGGCAGCGTGGTCGCTGTGGGAATGAACGACGACGGGCAGTGCGATGTCGGCAACTGGACGGACATCACGCACGTCGCCGCAGGCTATTATCACACTGCGGGGGTTAAGTCCGACGGCACTGTCGTCGCCGTGGGATGGAACGGCTACGGGCAGTGCGACGTCGGTGGCTGGACGGGCATCACGCAGGTCGCCGCAGGCTACTATCACACGGTCGGGCTCAAGGCTGACAGCACTGTGGTCGCTGCGGGAGATAACACCGACGGGCAGCGCGATGTCGGTGGCTGGACAGGCATCATCCAGGTCGCCGCAGGCTACTACCACACGGTGGGGCTTAGGGCTGACGGCTCTGTGGTCGCCGTGGGAGACAACTACTACGGGCAGTGCAATGTCAGCGGCTGGACGGACATCATCCAGGTCGCCGCAGGCAACTATCACACGGTGGGGGTTAAGTCCGACGGCACCGTGGTCGCTGTGGGAATGAACGACGTCGGGCAGTGCAATGTCAGTGGCTGGACGGACATCGTCCAGGTCGCCGCCGGCTACTATCACACGGTGGGAGTGAAGTCTGACGGCACGGCGGTCGCTGCGGGGTCTAACCTCCTCGGGGAGTGCGATGTCAACACCTGGACGGGCATCATCCAGGCCGCCGCAGGAGAGCAGCATACGGTGGGGCTTAAGGCCGACGGCACACTTGTTGCCGCGGGAGACAACTCTTACGAACAGTGCGAAGTCGGCACCTGGGACCTGAACTGAAACTCGCGCCCGTATTACTATTCAAATAGGTACCTGGAGGCGGATCAAGATTACAGCTAATTCGTTGCCCAGGCGCAAAATGACCAGGCGCCAGCGCAAGCGCCTTTATCATATTCTAGTGCTCATAGGGGTGGGCTGCCTCTTTACTCTTGTGACTTTGCTGGCCCAGCCGTTCTATACCATCAATCTCTGGTTTTCAGACCAGCTTTTCACCTCTGAACCTCCTTCTCCGAATATCGTTATCGCCGGCATAGATGACGACACCCTGGAAACTTACGGCCGGTGGGCCGAATGGCCGCGCAGTCTGCACGCCCAGGCCATTGATAACTTAAACCAGGCTGGAGCCAAGGTGATTGGCTACGACGTCGTCTTTGCCGACAATTCCAGCTACGATGAGACACTGGCGACAGCAATTGCCGAAGCGGACAATGTCGTCCTGGCCGCCGTCGGCATTCCACCTGTCTCCCGGACTGAAGACGGGATTGCCTATGACAGTTTCCTCCTGCCGGTAGCTTCTCTGGAACAGGCTGCCAGCAGCATCGGACACGCCAACGTGGTCCCCGACGGCGACGGCACGGTGAGGCGGCTGCCTCTGATTGTTGTTGATTCAAGCTCAGGACAGGTCTATCCCTCACTGACCCTGGCTGCACTTTACAGGTTATTCTCCCTGCCCCTGCCGCAGGAATACGTGCTTCAAGATGGCGCCCTTGACCTGTTGGCTCGCGATGTTCCGGTTGACAGCTCATACCGTCTACGCATCAATTTCTCTGCCGACAACGAACAACGGCCGTACGTTTCCTACGGCGATGTCATCAGCGGCAACTTCAACCAATCGCTGGTCAGGAACAAGATAGTATTGATCGGGATGACCGCCACCGGTGAGCTCGACGCCTGGGCAATTCCCACCTCAGCCAGCAAGATCCCCGGGGTCTTTATACACGCCGGTGCCATGGACACCATTCTTACGCAGCGTTTCTTAAGAGAGCCCGGCACCAGCATCACGTTGATGATTATGCTGCTGCTGATTGCCATCACTGCCTTTGCCTTGCCCCGCTGCGGCACCCGGCACTGGACGGATATGGCTAAGGGCGTGGGAATAACAGCGGGCTTGTTTGTTGCCTACCTGGTAGCCAGCTTCCTTGCTTTCGACAGAGGATACATTCTGGACCTGTTTTATCCCTTGTTGCTGCTGCCGGTAGTCTATGTCAGCAACATTGTTTACGTGGTCATTACCGAGCAGTCGGATAAACGGTTTGTCAAGGAGCTTTTCGGTCGCTATATTTCGCCCCAGATAGCCAAAGAGATAGTCAGCCGGGCTGATTCTGGCCAACTTCAACTCGGCGGCGAGGAAAGGGAAGTGAGCGTGTTCTTTGCGGACATTCGTGGCTTCACGCGGATAAGCGAGCAGCTATCTCCTGAAGCCGTAATGCAAATGCTCAATGCCTACCTATCAGTTATAGCCGATGCAGTAGTACAGCATGATGGTATAGTCAACAAGTTTGTCGGCGACAACATCATGGCAGTTTGGAACGCGCCGCAATCTCAGCCGGACCACGCGCTGCTGGCAGTAAAGGCAGCCTGGGAAGCGCAGCAGAAACTCGCTGAGCTACGACAGAGAGATACCCGGCCCATCCCGGTGCGATTTGGCATTGGCGTCAACACCGGCGTAGCCGTGGCCGGCAATGTCGGCTCGGCAGGACGCAGCGAATACACAGTCATCGGAGATTCCGTCAACACTGCTTCACGCATTTGTGGCAGCACCCCCGGCGATGAAGTTTGGATTGGAGCCGAGACGTATAACCGGACAAAGGACTATATAGAAACCGAACAGCTCGAGCCCCAGCAGATGAAGGGAAAGGCAGAGCCCATTACGCTATACAAAGTGACTGCGTTGCGCCCTGTAGCTACTCAGAGTGAAGATAGACCCTCGTCTCTCTGATGTCCGCCTTCGCCACTGAAGGGACCCCTTTCCCTTATACTCCTTCCCCTTGACTCTCATGTCATTACGAGCCCCGACTTGTCGGGGCGTGGCAATCTCACCGCCTAAACTCCCGACACGCCTGTAGTGCGGCCTGTCAAGGTCGTGCAGTCCCAACCCCGGCACGAGGCTGAAGCCTTGCACTACATTTCTGTTTGTCATTGCGAGGGACGAAGTCCCGAAGCAATCCCTTTTCGCTCCACGCGAGTCCCCTCTCCACTTGCTGGAGAGGGTTAGGATGAGGCGAGATGAGGGTGATACCTTTGCCAGGAGCCATGCCTGCCGGTAACGGGCGAGCCCGATGAGTGGACAGACTATGACATCGCTGTGCACCCCATCCCCAGGTTATACCTTTCGTCACCCGGTTTGTCGCCTCCCCCTGCAAATGCTATTATTGTCTTAAGGAAAATTCCAGAGGCAAAGGAGGCGCTAAGCATAATGACAGATTATCAGCTTGAGGACCTGAGTGTGACGTTGTGGCGTATGCTGTACCAGGCCTACACCCGGTATAAGAATGGCATGGACCAAGTGCTTGCCGCGCAAGGGCTTACTATGGAGCAGTATTTAGCCCTCGTGACTATAAAATACCACGACCCACCTGTAAGAATAACTGATATAGCCCGCTGGCTAGAACGCAGTACGAACAGCATTACTATGATAGTCGACCGCATGGTCAAAGTCGGTTTGCTCAGAAGGGTGAGAGGCAGGAGTGATCGCAGGGTAGTAAATGTGTTTCTCACCAGCAAGGCGGAGAACCTCCTTACACCGGCAAACATGGCAGCCTGGGAGTTTATGCAGCAGGGCATGTCGCCACTATCATCTGACGATAAGAATGCCTTTGGCAGCCTGCTCAAAATGATAAACCTCAAGCTACTTGCGTATCTCAGTCCCGGAGCAGACGTAGAGGGAATGCTCAAAGATGATTCCAGGCAGCAGGGCTATTTAATGAAACAGTGGCGCAAGCAACCGTGGCTTACCACTCCCAAAGCCAAGAGAAGTTCAAGGAAGCCGTCAGACAAGTCCTGAACAGTGGCAAGAAGGTTCTCGGCAGCATCACACTCAACCCTCATCCCTTCGCCGACGAAATCAAACGCCGTCCTGAAGTCGAAACGCTACTGGTAACCAGAGACAATCGCACTGAGGTAATGAAGAAAGTCCTAAACTGGCTGGCAGAAGGGATGAATTGAGGCCCCTACCCAGAAAGCATTTGCTATCTTAGATATTATCAGTGAGTAGTTTGTGGTATCCCTGGAATTGTAAGCATCGGCTATCTACCTTTGCGGCTCGATAATCACTTTTGGAGAATCCTGAGCCCGGGCGTCAAGCGGAAGAACAGGGGTCAGGGGTCGGGGGTCAGGAGTCAGGGATCAAGAGTGAGGGGTCGGGGATCGGGGTCGGTAATCAGCATACAAAAGATACTCGTACTGGCCACCGCATTCTGTGTTCAGTATTCTTGTTACTAGCACCTGTCCAGGATTTGCGCTCTGAATTTCGATATTTGGTCAAGAGATTGCTTCGTCACTCTTGTTCCTCGCAATGACAAACAGAAGTGGCCTGCTCCGAGCCTAAGCGAGGAATCTCGCAGCGAGATTGCCACGCACCGATTCAGCGGGGGGCCTTTCATAACTCCCCCTAGCCCCTCTTACCTTAAGAGGGGAAGAAGGAAGGGCTCGCAATGACAGTATGATAACTTTCGTGTTACTGGTCTATCTGTACTAGCTCAAAAGGGTCATTGACACTCCATTCGGCGCTGATACAATGGCATTACGAAGGGATACACATGAAGAGAATTAGCACTTTCCTGATTGTGGCAGTGTTACTTGCCGGAATGGCAGGCTGCACTGGTTTCATTGGCGGCGGCTGTATTGGAGGATGTTATATCCTGAGTATCACCAGTACCGCCGGAGGGTCGGTAGTCACTCCCGGAGAGGGGGCTTTCAATTATGCTGGAGGTGCCTTGGTCAGCCTTGTGGCGGAGCCTGAGGCGGGCTACGAGTTCATCAACTGGACCGGCGACGTGGACGCCATTGCCAACGTGAACGCAACCTCGACTACCATCACCGCAAGCGCCAGCTACTCGATACGAGCCAACTTCTCGGGAAATTCAACAACCCCCGTCGGGATAAGCTATAACGAAACAGAAGTCGAGCAACTGATAATTGTGCTGGTCAACATCGAAAGACAGTCGTTTAATCTATCTGCTCTCAGCGAGGACCCTCTTTTGACCGATCTGGCCAGAGAGCACAGTATCAGCATGGTCGAGAACGATTTCTTCGGCCATGAACGGTATCCGGGGGAGAGACCTCTTAGCTATAACATGTCGCCCGGGGATGCACGGGGAGAGAACCTGGCCAAGATTCCGACCAGACAAACGATTCCAGGTCCCTATCTATCTCTACAAGAGGTATGTGAGTGGGCAGTCTCAGGCTGGATGAATAGTACCGGACACAGGGAAAACATACTGCAACCTGTTTTCACTGAGACGGGCGTGGGAGTATCGTTTTCAGAGGAGGGACTCTTCACATACTTATACATAACCCAGATCTTCGAGGGCGTCTACTAAGAAAAGACACCGACAGCTACGGATCTAGGCAATACACCAAGCTTAGTCCACTGCCTCTCCTACCTGCCTGAAAACTCTTCTGCTATACCCGCACACTGGTAGTGCAACATTCAGCCAAAACGCGATAATTCCAGGCTTGCCTCCAAAATGAGCTTAGAGTAACATATGATAAATGATTTGTTCCAATGTTAGGATTTTAGGAGGACTACCATGGCATGGTGGAGCTGGATTCTTATAGCAGCGGCGATCGGTCTGATAGTGGCGTCGTGATAAGGCGCAGGGGCTAAAGTCGAACACACCGGAAGCCGTATTGTTACCTTGTGTTTTCGCCTGCTGACAAAGCAGGCACCACCTACCTCCGCGGCTCGATAATCACTGTCAGGAGACTAGTAGTTAGGGGTCAGGGGTCAGGGATCGGGGGTCAGGGGTCAGGGATCGGGGGTCAGGAGTCAGGATACAGGAGTCAAAGGGTGAGATTGCACGACCTCAGAAGGTCGCACCACGATTGCATTTGGAATCTGGCCAATGAGATTGCTACATCACGACGAGTCTTGATTCGCAGTGACAAGAGCGGAATGACCGCCGAATGGGCCTCATTGACGGAATCTCGTCAGTAGTGTTATCATTGTAGGGTATAAGTAAGAGATGAGGCAGGTGACTGGATGTGTGTGTCAGAGGGCTTCGGCGGTTCCCACAACTCTCGACCTAGCAGATTCAAGGATGTAGTTTCGACTCTTCCTTATTACCACAGCATAATCAACCTTTCCATTCAAAACACGGAACGTTTCAAGAGTGGCTCTTTCCGGCTTTCCGGACGGCCAGGACGCGGTCAGTCAGATAATCGCAGCGACCCGATATTGAGCAGTGTCGTTGAGACCGCGAGCAGAAGGGGGGTGATGAAATTGAGGGTATTGACTTGCCGGAGGTAATTGGCAATCGGCCAGTTTCTTCCGGCTCGAAGGCCTATCTAACGTAAGGAGAGAAGGAGGTTAATCCATTATGAATAAGTTGCTGACCTTGATTATGGCTGTGCTTCTGACCATAGCACTGGTTGGAGGAGGGACAGTAGTAGCGGGGACTACCAGCGTAACTTCTGAGATTGAGAAGACTGTTTTTGGACCGGAGATGTATGTGCGAACCAAAGGAGCAGACAATGTGTTCGTCGATGAGTTTTCCGTAAGAGGTGACTACGACGGTACCGTTACCATGGGCAGGCTTATCGTGACCAACGGTCAGGAAGGGGGACCTAAGAGCACCCGGGTTACGGACGCTACCGTACTGCTCAACGGCGACGAAATCTTGGGGTCCAACGACTTCAAGCCTGGGTTTGCTAGCATCGAGATACCGGTGAAACTGATGCAGGATAATGAGATTGTAGTGGTCGTCAGTGGTAAACCGGGAACTCGCCTGACTATTCAGGTTGATTACGAGACGGGCCCGACCGGTCCCGTCTTCTCGGGTCCTCAGCAGTATCCCTTCATTTGCAGGACCGAACAATCGTCTCCCAGTCTTGGACAACCGCTAGTTGACAGTCACGAAATGGGTATACCCATTTACGATGTATATGAGAATGGAACGAAAACAGGAGTGATGATCGGATATTCCAAAGATGGCAGTATACCCACCAGGGTGGACTATTACTACCGAACAACTGGTGGAACATTTGTACGTTTAGCTAATCCTACGGACCGCCCATCAAATATGGTGAACACTACAACTACTGAGGGGCTTACTGTCCCCTACATTGTCCGTCTGGAAAGAGGGACAATCAACAGGTTTATCTATGGTCTGGCTATGCTGGCGCCGTATGATGACCTGGAATCTCCCTGGGACACCTGGGATATGTCGGCGTGGAACGGCAGATTACTGTATAGATTTGACGGCGGGGTAGGTATAGGACACTCTCAGGGAACCTTGAGCGTGAGTTCTCCTCTTTACCACGATGCGCTGTCCATGGGATACGCTGTGGCGTACTCAACAGGAACCATAACCGGTGTCCACTACAATCTTGTGCTCGGTGGGGAAACGACCTTGATGGTCAAGGACCATTTTGTCACGAGATACGGAGAGCCGGAGTACACCATCAGCATAGGAGGCTCGGGAGGCGGCATCCAGCAGTATGTCTATGCTCAGAATCATCCCGGTCTACTCGACGGGATCATCCCCCAGGCATGTTACCCTGACATGCATACACAGACCATCCCGGTTGGAGATGGCATGCTACTGGAATATTACTTCGACGTCGTTGCTCCGGGGCAGGGGGATAACACATTCGGTGGCTTCAACCTTTCAGGATGGCCATTTGCTGTGCCCTCCTGGATGGGCTCCATATTACCCAGGACATGGATCGAGGGGACCAGCTCATCCGATACGGTGCCTCACCCTGTCTATTATCCGATGACGGGACACCTGGGAAGCACCGAGATGGTCAATGGGTGGCTGGGACTGACGCCAATGTGCATGAACCCGTTATGGCATTCAGTGTCGGGCGTGAATCTCTGGTATCCTCAAGAACAAGTTGCGGCAACCAAGTGGACCCACGCTGATGATCTGGTAAACATCTTCGGCGTGGACGAATCTGGCTACGGCCGAACGAGCTGGGACAATGTGGGTGTGCAGTACGGCTTGGAGGCACTTAAAGATGGCCACATTACCGTGGAGCAGTTCCTGGATATCAACGCCCGAATCGGCGGCTGGAAAGAAGCACATGAGATGGTGCAGGAAGGCTTTCCTTTCTTCGGGCCATTTAACCCGTTCAATTTTGATCCCTGGAGTATTCGCAATGCCAATATAGCTGTGAATGAGTACGGCGTTGCCCCAAGAACGGGAGGTGATATCGAGGCGATGGAGGCAGCATGGACATCAGGCATTGTCTTTCTGGGTGAACTTGACGACGTTCCTATCATCGATATGCGTCAGTATCTGGACCCATGGCTGAATATGCACAATGCACGGCAGTCTTTTTCTGCTCGGGCGAGGATGATCGATGCCCAGGGCCACGCTGATAACCAGATCATTTGGGTGGCCGATCGTTATGCACCCCCCAGGAACCTGGTGGTGGAGGCTTTCGAGCTCCTTGATGAGTGGATAACCAACATGCAGGCCAATCCTGAGCTGGGTGTCGTCGGCAACAAGCCAGAGTCTGCAGTAGATATGGCTATTTTTGCTGATGGAAGCGAGGCTCTTGGACCTGATGTGTGGGATGGCATTCTGAATGACGATCCACCCGGTCCCGGGACCATCGCTTTCCCGCCGTTCTCTTCACCTCGTATGGTGGCTGGCGGGGACATTCAAGGAGACATATTCAAGACCTATCTCATCCCGGTGGAAGAAGCCATAGAGAGAGGCTTCTATGATCCCGTTGTTCTCACACCTGCACAAATTGAGCGGCTGAACGAGATCTTTCCGACAGGAGTCGCTGACTACAGTCAGGGATGTGTCGGTCGTCCTGACGGGCTGACCAGGGCCGATGTGATAAGAACTCTGGAGTAGAAGAATAGCGCATCCTTAAGTGATTACCTCGGGCCAAGGGGCGACGACCGCGCTCCTTGGCCCGAATCACTAACGCTCATATCAAGCCCTCTATGCTGCTATTTGCACGCTACCTCCTGCATGACACGGCCGACTGATGACTAGATTGGTTGCCTGATAGCCGGCTTCGACCGCAGCCAGCTTGTCTCGTATTGACGTTAATTTGGCGTTGAAATGTTTGGGACAAGTCAGGACACAATGGGAATACACGAACAAAACGGGGTTTTAGTGACTGTTACTGAGACTCTATTTTGTACGTGAAGAGACCGTTTGGGACATCCAGATTGGAACCAAGAATCAGCCGCGATCTACCTGTGCGGCTCGATAACGACCTTCAGGGAGTCTTGAGCCCGGGCGACAAGCTGGAAGCCCAGACCTGTCTCCGCCAGCCCCAACCGGTGGCTAATCATGTCCCGCACACGTATTTTGCCGGCCTGTATCAGTCCCAGCGCGCCGACATAATCGGCAGGGCTGCCGCCATAGGAGCTGGTGAGCGTTATCTCGTTGCGCCAGAAGAGGTCGTTAACCGATATGGGAATGCTGACGCCCGGCTCGGTGGGGGCAAAGAACAGAACAGTACCTCCCCGCTCCACCGACCCCAATCCCTGACTTATAGCTGATGTCGCCCCGCTGCATATAACGACAAGGTCAGCCAGACGGCCACCGGTCGCCTGGCGCAGGCAGTCCAGAGTATATTCCCTGGCCCGAACGGCGATATCGGCGCCCAATCTTCGCGCTGCCTCCAGGCGATAATCCACGATGTCCGAGGCCATAATGTAACCGGCACCTGCAGTCCGGGCCAGTTGAATGTGGAGGAGCCCGGCAACGCCGCTGCCGATAACCAGCACAGTCTGCCCGGGCTGGAGACGGGCTAATCTCTGTCCGCGCAGGACGCAGGCCAGCGGCTCAACAAAGGTCCCTTCCTCGAAGGATACCCCGTCAGGCAAGGGAAATATGCCCTGCTCGACATTAATGCGCGGCAGCCGTACATATTCGGCAAAGCCGCCGGGGTCGAAGTTCGTCCGACGCAAGGTATCGCAAACGGTGTGGTGTCCACTGAGGCAATAATGGCATGTGTTGCAGGGA
>JALHUO010000207.1 GCA_022866545.1 Dehalococcoidia bacterium
GCCTACTCCGATGTTGCCGCTAGCCTTGTGTCTTTCCACCACCACCAGCTTCAGAATGTCTCTCTCCAGATCGCACACCACTACGCCATTCACAACTTGTATTTTCTCCACCACCTTCTTGGTGGCTATCTGCCCAGGGACAATCTGGATGACCGAGTAAGTCTCACCGGCAGGGGCTATTTTCAGCGATTGTGCTGTAGGAGACTTGATGCGTACCGTGTCCTCTAGCTCTACAGTAACAGGAGGGAATGGGAACAAGGGCTTGCCTTGCCTTGCCGCCAGTCTCCCTTTGTAGAACACCATGTCTATCTCCAATTGAGCCAGGTCAGTGATAGTCACGAGATTGGCTATATAACCCGGGCCAATGCCTCCCCTATCATGAAGTCTGAAATACTCAGCCGTGTTAATGGTCGCCATCTGGATTGCCCGGACGGGCTCCAGACCCCTGTTAATCGCCTTTCGGACCACGGCGTCAATATCGCCTTCCCGAAGCAAATCAAAGCAACTGCGGTCGTCCACCACGAAGAAGCATCTTTTGTAGGTGCTGTCGGTGACCAGAGGCAGAAGGGCGTCCAGATTCTTCTCTGAAGAGCCTTCTCGAATCATCAGGTACATGCCCCGCCGCAACTTCTCCTTTCCCTCTTCGAGGGTGGTAGATTCGTGGTCGGAAAGAATGCCAGCAGACAGGTAGGCGTTTAGCTCCTTGCCAGCGAGTCCAGGAGCGTGCCCATCGATAACCATCCCTTTTGCAGCACTGATTTTTTTTAAGACCTCTTCATCGCCGCCGATCACACCGGGAAAGTTCATCATCTCTCCCAAGCCGATTATCCTGGGGTGAGCTAGAATTTTCTTCACTTCCTTCGAGCTGATTCTGGCGCCTGACGTCTCCAGATTGGTTGCTGGCACGCATGATGGGGCCATGAATAGCATATCCAGCGGAAGCTTTCGTGCCAAATCCGTGACGAACCTTATTCCTTCGGATCCACAAACGTTGGCGATTTCATGCAGGTCGGTGACCACAGCCAGAGTGCCTCTGGGCACCACGGCTTGAGCATATCTTGCCGGGTGAAGCATGGAGCTTTCTATATGCGTGTGTCCGTTAATCAGCCCGGGAGCCAAAAACCGACCCTGTAAATCGATGATGTCCTTTGCTTTATCATAGTCCCCTACGCCAGCAATCCTATCGCCGTAGATAGCCACGTCGCCTTGCTCTATTTCTCCAACAAAGGTATTCACTATCCGGGCATTCTTGAGGAGCAAGTCAGCGGGTGCTTCCCCTCTGGCCACAGAAATAAGCTCTCTCAGACTCATCTCTTAATCCTCCACAATTTCATACGGAATCCCTCTCCCTCAATGGGAAAGGATCATAAGGTGAGGGTGAATTTCCCCCTCCCTCTAACTCCCTCCCGCGAAGAGGGGATCGTAAGGAATCTTGGTGTTTGAGTGCATCAATCTTCTATGACGTAGATGTCGGGCAAATTGCGGAACCGCTCATCGCAGTCCAGTCCGTAGCCCACGATGAATCTATTGGGCACGGTGAAGCCGAGATAGTTAATGGGTACCGGCAACCTGCGGCGCGACGGCTTGTCTGCTAGAGCACAGAGCTTCAGCGAAGCTGGCTTCTTCCTCTTCAAGTAATCGAGTAGAGAAGAGATGGTGATTCCAGTATCCACGATATCTTCAACCACCAGGACGTCTCTGCCCTTTATAGGCGTCTTGACTCCTTGAACTACTCTCACTTTGCCCGAGCTCTCCCTGGCACAGCCGTAGCTGGAGAGTCTGACAAAATCGAGTTCCAGGGGCAGATCCAGTTGGCGAATAAGGTCGGCCATGAACACAAAAGACCCTTTGAGGACGCCAATGAGCAAAGGGTGCTTACCTTGATAGTCCCTCTCGATTTCACAAGCCAGCCTGTTTATAGCTTTGGCTATCTGGTCATGGCTGATAAGAATCTTAAGTTGCGGCTGAAAGGCCATTACATCATTTCCAAACCAACTACTATGATAGCATAGTTGCATCCGGTTACGGAGGTTGGACTTTTGCCGTGCTCTGTTGTATACTTAGGTGAAGTAAGATGCGGTCCAGTCTTATCGGGAAGATCGAAAAAGCCAAAAGGTATGCTCAAGAACCGGGTCGTGTCACTTTCTCAGGTCTAACCGCTGTTTTCCGCGGGGAGAACGATGACCACAAGCTAAGCTATTCCAATGGGAAATGGCATTGCACCTGTCATTTCTTTTCCCAATGGGAGATATGCAGCCATGTCATGGCGCTCCAGCAGATTCTGGGCAAGATGTTACCCAAGGAAGCCATGGTTTCTCCTATGGAAACTCAGTCCCCTGAGAAATAATCTAACGCTTCAGCCACGACAAACAGAGAGCCGGTAACGCAGACAATATCTGTCTTTTTTGCTATAGATAGAGCTCGCCCTATGGCTTGCGGTACAGTTTCTTTGGTTTCAGGCTCAATGCCTCGTTTGGCGAACTCGGCAACCAGGGTTGAAAGAGGTGCAGCACGAGAATGGGATGCCCGCGTGACTATGACCTGAGAGGAGAGGGAAACCAGCTCATTTATTATCCCTGGTATGTCTTTGTCACAGGATGTCCCGAAAACAAGAAGGATCCGTTTCTGAAGAAAGTATGCTTTGACGTTATTGACCAGTCTTTTCATTGACGCCACGTTATGGGCGCCGTCAATCAGGACAGTAGGATGCTCCTGTAAAATCTGGAATCGCCCGGGCCACCTCACCTGAGCCAGTCCCTGAGCAATATCAGCAGCTGAAATAGCAAGGCCCTCAGAAGCCAGAACCTCCAGAGCACCTACGGCAGTGGCTGCGTTCTCAAGCTGGAAGTCACCCAAGAGAGGAATACTAACTCGATATTTGCTTGTTGTACCCTCGATCACTAGCGATTGCTGGCGAAGGTCACCACCTATCTTATGCCAGGTGACATCCCTGCCTACCTGAACTATCTTCGCTTTTTTCCTATGACAAATATTACTGATTACTGAAGCTGCTTCCTCTGGCTGGGGAGAGATCACGGCCCAGCAGTCGGGCTTGATAATGCCTGCTTTTTCCCGGGCTATTTCCTCCAAGGTGTTACCTAGAATCTGAGTATGGTCGAGGCTAATAGAGGTAATAATGCAGACGGCAGGATGAGCCACAACGTTAGTGGCATCAAGCCTCCCTCCTAGACCGACTTCCAATACTTGAAAGTCCACCTGCTTCTTCTCGAAGTGAGCAAATGCCAGCGCGGTCAATGCCTCAAAATAAGTCAGTTGCCTGAAGCTGGTGTCTTTCTTCATGGACTCGATGAAAGGCTTGAGTCCCGTCATAGCTGCAGCAAACTCAGCTTCAGAAATCAAACCGCCATCTATGGTAATACGCTCCCTTAGATTGTGAAGATGGGGGGAGGTGTAACGTCCTGTTTTGTATCCTGAACTACTCAGGACCTGGGCAGTCATAGCCGCTACACTCCCTTTCCCCTTGGTGCCTGCGATATGAATCGTCCTGGCTGCCAATTGAGGATTCCCCATACGGGTTAGTAGTTCCTCTACATGTCTTAGGCTATAACCGGGCTGGGCATAGGATATGCCCGGAATCCGCTCATAGTTGGTAAAGCTGTTGAGATATTCTTCTGCCTGGCTGTAATTCAATTGGTCGCCTCGATATCCAGCAATTGTACTATAGTCAACTGCAAAATTCCTTATGATTTTCCCTCCCATTGTGGGAGGGAGTTAGAGGGAGGGGGATTTCATCCTCACCTTAATCCTCTCTCATCGAGGGCGAGGAATTTTGCGCAAGATCATACTGCCAGCTATAGTTACGCATCATGCGTTGCTCGGCCTGTGCTACAATCTTAGGACGTTATTCGGGAGAAGAACGCAGGCAGAAGAATTAGGTGAAGATCACGATTGAACCCATAGGCGATGTAGCTGACGAAGTAATGGAGAAGCTCAAGGACAGAGTTGGCGGCATTTTCCATTGTCCCCTAGAAATAAGAGCAGGTTCCAGCGATTTAACCCCGGCATATGATGCGGAGAGGAAGCAGTACCTTTCTTCGAAGTTGCTGACATCTCTCGGAAAGGCAGAAAGAGAGACGAGAGTGGTAGGCATAGCTGATGTTGACCTTTATGTTCCCAGGCTTAACTTCGTATTTGGCGAAGCCGATGTGGTCTCCGGAACAGCAATTGTATCTCTGTGTCGGCTAAGACAAGAATATTATGGCATGGCTCCAAACGAGGCCTTGTTCTTGGAAAGAGCCACCAAGGAGATAGTCCATGAACTAGGGCACACCTTTGGCCTGGGACATTGCACCAATAACAAATGTGTCATGCACTTCTCCAACAGCCTGGCTGATACCGACTTGAAGGAGCCACATTTCTGTAATATGTGCCGCCCCAAGATAATTCTTTAATGTCGGCGACGAATTTGATATAGTAGGGAAACTGTCAATAACTTCCTAGTCAGGAGGTGAAATGCGAGGGCGAAGAAAGTTGGGAAGGGGGGTGGCTGTGGTGGGTGCGGGGATGTCGAAATTCGGCATGTATAGCGACAAGGACTCCAAGTACTTGTTTGCTGAAGCTTTCCACGAAATGCTTTCCACAGTAGATAAGGGCATAGATCCTAAGGACATTGACGCTCTTTATTTGGGGAATTTCACCAACGATTTCTTTGTGCATCAGGGGCACTGGGGACCGATAATCTCGGATTTGCTCGGGCTTACGCCGAAGCCGGCAACGCGGACAGAGGGTGCCTGTGCTTCCAGCGCACTGGCTTTCAGAGAAGGAGTCTTTGCCATAGCCTCAGAATTCTATGATATGGTCTTGGTGGGTGGGGTCGAGGAGATGTCGAAACGCAACACGGAGGAAGTCACACAAGGCCTGGCCATGGCTGCCAGTCCTTACGAAGTGAGAGCAGGATTTACCTTCCCAGGCGTTTTTGGTGCCATCGCGACTGCCTATTTTGCCAAATACGGTGCCAGCCGTGAACATCTAATGAATGTCACGATAAAGAGCCATAATAATGCTCGCCTCAATCCTAAGGCACAGTTTAATGTCTCCATCCGCGATATCATGAATCAGAGGATTGAAAAGGCCAAAAGTAAAGGAGGGCCTGTACCTGCCTGGAAAGACGAAAAGGAATTCCTGCGCGACGCCGGGGCTAATCCTGTGGTGGCCTGGCCCATGCATCTCTACGATTGCTGCCCGATAAGCGACGGAGCAAGCTGTGTTTTGCTGGTCGCCGAGAAAATGGCCAAAAACTTCAGCGATAACCCGCTATATGTTGTCGGTATTGGACAGGGGAGTGGCAAAGGCTTACATGCCAAAGAAGACCTTACCTATTTTGAGGCGACAAGATATGCCGCAAAGGAGGCTTACGAGCTATCGGGGCTCAAACCCAAAGACGTTCAAATTGCCGAGGTACATGATTGCTTCTCGATAGCTGAGATTCTGCACATTGAGGACCTGGGTTTTTTCAAGCCCGGGGAAGGATACAAAGCGGTAGAAGAAGGCTTGACAAGATTGGATGGCTCAAAGCCCATCAATACCTCTGGGGGACTTAAGTGCAAAGGGCATCCCGTGGGAGCCACGGGCACAGGGCAAATTGTTGAAATTTGGAAACAGTTGAGGGGTGAAGCTGGGGAAAGGCAAGTGCCCATAAAGAATTTACGGATTGGGGCAACCCAGAGCCTGGGAGGAACGGGAGGTACCTGTACGCTTACCATTCTGGAGAGAAGATGAGAAGGAGACACGGCAGATGGAGGTAAGGCCCTTTAACGACATCTCGTACGAGCGATTTGTCAGCGAGGACAAACTAATGGGGTCGAAGTGCCGGAAGTGCGGTGCTCTTTCGGTACCACCTCGCCCCATTTGCATTAAGTGCCATGGCTCTGAGATGGAATGGGTTGAGATGAAGGGAAAGGGGAAACTTGCTGCCTTCACCTGCGTGGCAATAGGTCCTCCATTCATGATCAAAGAAGGTTATGATAGGAAACATCCTTATGTTTCGGGAGTCGTAGAGCTGGAGGAGGGGGCGAAGGTTGTTGCTCGCATCGAGGGAATTGATGCGACAAAGCCGGAAGCCATAAGAATTGGCGCTCCTCTTAAGATAGAGTTCTTACACAGAGGCGAAGGAGAGAATTCGACAACGTTTTTGGCATTTAGACCTTCATAGCTCTACATGTGTGTGGATTGCACTATCTGAGAGGGAATTCTGATAGAAGGAGATTAAAGCGTGCAAAAAGAAGTAGTTGTTGTCAGTGGTGCCCGGACAGCTATCGGCGCCTTTGGTGGTGCCTTGAAAGACATACCTGTTGTTGAGCTCGGTGCCGCGGTAATCAAAGAGGCGCTTAAACGAGCAGGACTAAGGCCAAAGTCGGGTGAAGAATTACTCGACTACGGCCCTGACGTACTGAAGTCTGATGGAATAATAGGATTGGAGAGGAAGCACCATGATTACGATTCTTCTTTGCAGCCCGTTCAGGTTGACGAAGTAATTATGGGGAATGTCCTTCAAGGAGGGCAGGGGCAGAACACCGCTCGCCAGGCTTGCATCTATGCCGGCATTCCTGAAGAGACCCCTGCCTTTACGGTTAATAAGGTCTGCGCCTCAGGCCTAAAGGCTATCACTCTGGGAGCAGAAGCCATAATGGTGGGCGAAACCGATGTTGTGGTTGCTGGAGGCATGGAGTGCATGAGCAATACGCCTTACCTTCTCCCTAAGGCGCGCTGGGGCTATCGCATGGATGTGGGAGCCAGGGGGGAGATTATAGACCTCATGGTCTATGACGGGTTATGGGAAATATTCTATGGCTATCATATGGGGAATACCGCGGAAGAAATCGCCAGGAGATACGGCTTCACTCGCCAACAGCAGGATGAGATAGGTTATCTTAGCCACGTAAGGGCGCGCAAAGCCATAGCTGAGGGCCTGTTCAAGGACGAGATAGTTCCCTTTCCTATCCCACAGAAGAAAGGGGAATCTATTATGTTTGACACTGATGAGCGTCCTATGGACACTTCCATGGAGAAAATGGCCAAGCTTGCTCCGGCGTTTCGGAAAGATGGAACAGTCACGGCCGGGAACTCTTCAGGAATCAATGATGCTGCGGCCGCAATAGTGCTTATGTCCCGAGATAAGGCGAAGGAGCTCGGTCTTAAACCTCTGGCAACCCTTAGGGCGTGGGCTTCTGGCGGGACGGACCCTAAATATATGGGATTAGGTCCTGTGCCGGCGGTGAGAAAGGTGCTCAAGAAGACAGGGCTCGGCAATAAAGATCTGGATGCTATCGAGCTTAACGAGGCCTTTGCTGCTCAGGTGCTGGGCTGCATGAGAGAGCTTGGCTGGGATTCTGACCACGTTAATCTTCATGGTAGTGGCATATCTATGGGTCACCCTATTGGCTGCACCGGAGCGAGAATAGCTGTTACCATAATCTATGATATGGTGCACAGAAATCTGCATCATGGCCTGGAGACCATGTGTATTGGTGGCGGTCAAGGAATGGCAGCCATATGGGAAAGGTCCTAAAACCTGGCGAGAAGTGCGGTGTCAACATTACCACCTGTGGTCGAAGCCCTTCTTAAACCCCAGGCCTATCCCCACAAGCCACAGAAGATAGAACTGGTCCAGACCCAGATGTCCTTCATTTTTCTTACCGGCGAATATGTATACAAGGTCAAAAAGCCGGTCAACCTGGGTTATCTGGATTACACCACGCTGCAAAAGCGCCATTTCTTCTGCCGTCAAGAGCTGGAGTTAAATAGACGCCTTTGCCCGGATGTTTACCTAGCTGTGATCCCGATTGTGGAAGAAAAGGGCGAGCTTCGCATCGAAGGGCAAGGCAAGGCGATAGAGTACGCTGTCAAAATGAAGAAATTGCCCGGGGAACGCATGATGGATGTGCTTCTGTCCCAGGGTCAGGTAACTCCGGAAATGGTGGCCAGGGTGGCTGAAAAGCTGGCAGACTTTCACAAGAAGGCCCAAACAAATCAAGAGATTGGTGCCTTTGGCAAATTGGATGTCATACGTGGCAATTGCGATGAGAACTTCGCTCAGACCGAGAAATATATCGGGATTTCCATCACCGCCGAGGAATATCAGCACATTAGGAATTACACTGATAACTTCGTTGACAGCAACCCAAGCCTGTTTGATAAGCGAGTAAGAGAAGGAAGAATAAGGGATTGCCACGGCGATCTTCATGCCGCCCACGTTTGTTTCACTGACGACATTTGCATCTACGACTGCATTGAATTCAACGACCGGTTCCGATATTGCGATGTGGCCTCGGAGATTGCCTTTCTGGCTATGGACTTAGACCGCTATCAGCAGGCTGGTCTTTCCCGGCATCTGGTAAATACCTACGTAGAGCTAAGCCATGATGAAGAGCTCCTGAAATTGCTCAATTTCTACAAGTGCTACCGGGCTTACGTCAGGGGCAAGGTGGAAAGCTTTAAGCTCGACGACCCCCTTATTCCGCGGAGTGAGAAAGCGAAAGCTTTGGAAAGTGCCCGGAGCTATTTCCAACTTGCCGAATCGTACGTATGATATGTCGAAATAAGAAGCAGCGTATCTCGCCACAGGCTTTTGTAATTGCTTGATTCAGCAAGTTGTTTTCCACTGTCATTGCGAGTCCCGACTTGTCGGGGCGCGCCAATCTTGCTGACTCCCACCAAGATTGCTTCGTCACTGCGCTCCTAACAATGATAAAGACGTGGGATGCTTGCGACGATAATATAACCCTACCTCCGCCCTTATGGGCGGGGGTACGGGGAAAGTTCAATTCAGGTCCCAGCCACCGACATTGCACTGCCCGTAGTCGTTCAATCCCATGGCGACTACGGTGCGATCTTCCTTGAGGCCCGGCGTATAAAAGCCGCCTGCGGCGACCTAGACAATGAGCGCCCAGCCACCAACATCAAGTTGCCCGTAGTCATTGTATCCCACGGCGACCACGGTGCCGTTGGACTTGAGCCCCACTGTGTGATACCCGCCTGCAGAGACCTGGGCGATGTTAGTCCAGCCAGCGACATTGCACTGCCCGGCTACGTTTTCTCCCACAGCGACCACGATGCCTTTGGAGTTAAGCCCCACCGTGTAATACCAGCCTGCCTCGACTTGGATGATGTGCGCCCAGCCGGTAACAACACACTGGCTCCTGCTGTTATATCCCACGGCGTTCGCTATGCTGTTGGACCTAAGTCCTACTGTGTGCAGGTTGCCTGCGGCAACCTGGATGACGTCCGTCCAGCCGTCGACATTGCACTGTCCCCAGTAGTTGTCTCCCGCGGCGACCACGGTGCCATTGGCCCTGACCCCCACCGTGTGGAATAAGCCTGCGGTGACCTGGGTGATGTCTGTCCAGTTGCCGACATTGCACTGTCCGGGGAGGTTTTGTCCCACGGCGACCACGGTGCCGTCGGTCTTGAGCCCCACCGTGTGATACCCGCCTGCAGAGACCATGAATGTATACTCAAAGTTGGCAGTGATTTTGTAGTTGTGATTCATAGTGATGTTGGTAGCTGCGGCGGTGACATTGCCAATAGTGCTCACATCGCCAGTCCAGTTGAGAAAGCGACAGCCAGGATCCGGTGTGGCTACCAGGTCAACCACCGTGCCATTGGTGTAGGGAGGGGTCGTGTTGCAAGACGCGGTTACCGACCCTCCAGCGGTGCTGGTGATGGTGAGGTTATAAGGCCCCCCACCACAGCCTACCATCCCGGCAATTAAGGCTACCATCATCAAAAAGATGCTAACTCTTGCCGCGTAACAGTGTCTCCTGGAACCAAGTTTCTTCATGCTTCACCTCCAGATTTCCCGACAAATTTCAAATGTCAAAGTTCAAATACCAGATCAAGCCCAATTGGTTGAACGGGCCTGCTTCGCAGGTCTAGATATGAGAGGCTGGGCACACTGGAAATTCACACGACTCCATGACACATACCTGGCGACCACCCTATGTTGGTGTTAATAACCTGTTTCTTATGGATTTTATGCTTATTATAGCTCTACCAATGTGGGCGATTCTTATACCAACCATTATACCGTCATTCAGGGGATTGTCAATAGCGTGGGTGCGGCGTACAAGACATACTACAGAGTTGAGGGGTAGTATGGATATCCCTTTCCCACGATGGTAGCGGGTGATGGTAGAGATTGCCACGCTTCGCTCGCAATGACGAAGACTATGGGGCGACTGCAATGACAACATGATTGTTGAATAGCGCACAATGGTGCAGGCATAGGTGGAGCAAGATGCCTGGTATCACGGATAAGTGCATACTGTTCGGGTTGCGTATTGCCTCTCTGTAATATATACTTTGGCGTCGGCTCTCATCAAAGCTGACGAATCTTGTTCAGGAGGTGCGCAATGACCGTTTCTCCAAATGTTTTTTCTCTATCAGGTAAGGTGGCATTGGTGACGGGTGGCAGTCGAGGCATCGGGAAGGCTATTGCTGTGGGACTTGCCAAATTTGGTGCCGATGTAGTTGTAACCAGCCGCAAATTGCCCGATCTTGAAGAGGTGGCTAAAGAGATAAAAGGATTGGGACGCAGGTCAATGGCTGTGGCGACACACGTGGGCAGAGTAGAGGAGATAGGGAATCTGGTCCCGAAGGTAAAGGATGAGTTTGGCAGAATTGATATTCTGGTGAATAACGCTGGTACCAACCCGACCATGGCCTCGGCTATAGACATAGAAGAGCGTGCCTGGGATTCCATTATGAATCTCAACTTGAAAGGACTATTCTTTCTCAGCCAGGCGGTAGCCAGACTGATGAAAGAGCAAGGTGGGGGTAAAATTATCAATGTCGCTTCAGTAGCTGGGATTACCCCGGACATTTTGCCGGTTTACTCCATAAGTAAGGCCGGCGTAATCATGGCGACAAAAGTGATGGCACAGCAGTGGGCTCAGTATAAGATCAGGGTGAATGCGATAGCGCCGGGGCTGACCAAAACCCGGTTCAGTGAAGCTCTCTGGAGCAACCCTGCTATTGAACAAGCTGTCATGGATAGGACTCCGTTGCGTCGCGTAGCCGAACCTGACGAGATGGTTGGGGCTGTGATTTTCCTGGCTTCTGATGCCTCCAGCTATGTAACCGGACATGTTCTGGTTGTAGATGGCGGCGTTGTTATATAGCAAAGTATTCTGAATTCGGTAAACAGCCAAGTCCCATCTGACGGGCCAGAAAACAAATCGGTTCTGCCATATCTATCACAGCATTGCCGACTTACTGGCTAAACAACGGATGGTGGAATCAACATGTCGCAGGTAAGGAGTGCAGTGTTGTGGATGGGGTTGATGTCATATTTAGGCTAAATTTTGTCTCTTAGGCTCGGGCCGAGCAAAATTTGCACGCGGTTTCGCCCCTTTTCTTTAGCCTTGTAGAGAGCCTCGTCAGAGCGAGAGATAAGGGAGTGGGCATCTTCACCCCGTTCCCACCCGGCTAGCCCTTGACTCACGGTTATAGCAAATACATTGCCGGCAGGGTCTTTCATCTCAGCCTGCTCGATTATACTGCGAAGTCGCTCAACTACAACCCAAGCTGAAGACAAAGTGGTTTGGGGCAAAATAATGATAAACTCCTCTCCTCCATAACGTCCCGCTATATCTGTATCTCGAATGTTGCCACGAATTAAAGCCGCAACTTTCTCTAAAACATCGTCTCCAGTGAGGTGCCCGTAGCGGTCATTGACCTTTTTAAAATGGTCGATATCCAGCATGATCAGGCTGAAATCCTCTTTGTAGCGATTAGCAAGATTGATTAACTCACGTAGCTTGCCTAAAATTGCTCGTCGATTGTATAATCCGGTCAGCGAATCAAAAGTTGCCAGTCTTTCCAGCTTTTCTTTGTCGGCCATAGCTTGCTGTAGCCGTGTCCATTTATCCAGTGCAACATCAATGATGTTCTTTAGCTTTGCCTGGGATAGACTGCCCTTTGGCAAGTAACCAACTGCTCCCGCTTGAAAGGCCTGCGCCACGATTTCTTCAGTTCCAGACCCGGTCAACATGACTACGGGGGCAAGTTGTCTTTCTGCGATTTCTGCAAGCCACTCCATCCCCGATTTCCCGGGCATTTGATTATCCATCAAGACCAGGTCAATTCTACCTTTATCCAGAGCGTTCTGGATTTCCTCTGTATGCCCCGCCTCTAGCAACACGATTTCCCTGTCAGTTATCC
>JALHUO010000208.1 GCA_022866545.1 Dehalococcoidia bacterium
CGTTCCACATTATAGACACTTTTAGGGATTATTGCAAAGCATTGAAGATGGAGAAATGTCCAAATGTTGCTCTAAATAGGGCATTCTGGCATACTGTGCTAAAATCGTGCCGGGAGTTCTGAGATGAAAACGAAAAGCAATTTGGCCAGGATATTGGATAGTGGACTATTCGGGGTCACTGCTGAGATCAGCCCTCCCCAAAACACGGAGTTGGACGGGATCAAAAAGAATGTCGACCTCATCAAAGGTTATGTGGACGCTTTTGGCGTACCTGACGGACAGGCAGCAGTGGTGGCCATGGCAAGCTGGGCGGTTTGCCTTGTGGGGATAAAGGAAGGGCTTGACGCCATAGTTCATATGACTTGCCGGGATCAGAATCGAATTGCCCTTCAAATGGATATTCTGGCGGTCTCCGCTTCTGGTATTAACAATATAGTCTGTCTCTCCGGTGACCCTATTTACTTTGGAAACCATCCCAAGGCAAAGCCTGTCTTTGACCTCGATTCCATCCAGCTCATCAGGATGGTCAAGCAGTTGAGAGATGAGAAGAAATTTGATAATGGAGAGCTCATGGTGGGAACAGAACCCAGGCTTTTCATCGGGGCAGCCATAAACCCTTCTGCTCAACCATTGGAGGCCGCGGTAGAACGCCTTAAGGACAAGGTTAGTGCTGGTGCAGACTTTGTACAGACCCAGCCCATACATAACATTGAGGGATTCAAGAAGTGGATGGGACTAGTCCGAGAAGAAGGATTACACAAGCAGGTAAAGATCATCGGTGGCATTACTCCTATAACATCCCTGGCGGCAGCAAGGTACATGAAAACAAAAGTCCCCAATATGGATATTCCTGATAGGATCATTGAACGCCTTAAGAATGTTCGTAATAAGGAGGAGGCAGCAGAGGAGGGGATTAATATTGCCGTAGAAACTATAAATCAACTAAAGCAAACCGAGGGAGTAGCCGGTGTCCATATCATGACTCTGCAGCGGGAGGAACTCATTCCCAAGATCTGCAACGCTGCCAACCTTTACCCTCGCCCTTAAGCGCTGGCGAGGGACGAAGAATTTGGAACTTCAGTTCACCACAATGTTATTTCCTACAAAGCGTTTATAGCTTCTCCACTTTAACTGCTGCAACTTTGAACTCGGGAATCTTGGCCACCGGGTCGAGCTTGGGATTGGTGAGAATATTAGCAGCGCTTTCAGCAAAATGGAAAGTCATGAACACCACTCCTGAGGGCAGCGCCTCCGTTACTTTGGCCTTGGCAATGACTTCACCGCGCCGGGAGCTGACCTTAACCTTGTCGCCTTGAGCTATACCAATTTGCGAAGCATCTTTGGGGCTGATTTCCACCACACCTTCAGGCTCTATGATGTTAAGCCCAATTACCTTACGGGTCATCGTCCCTGTGTGGTAGTGATATAGACTGCGCCCCGTGGTGAGAATCAAAGGATACTTTGTATCCGGTATCTCCCCCGGCGGAACATATTTCAGGGGGATAAATCGGCCTGTCCCTCTAACACAAGTATTCGTGTGCAATATCGGTGTGCCGGGATGGTCGTCAACAGGACAAGGCCACTGGAGTCCCCCATTCTCTATCCTTTCGTAGCTTATGCCACCGTAGCTGGGAGTGAGCCTACGTATTTCTTCCATTATGTCGGACGGATGATCATAATCAAAGCCCTTGGCTCCCAATCTTTGAGCTACCTGACAAATGATCCACCAGTCAGGCCTGGAATCGCCAGGGGGTTCGACAACTTTCCTCACTCTTTGCACGCGCCGCTCAGTATTAGTGAAGGTGCCATCCTTCTCAGCGAAACTTGTCGCCGGCAAGACAACGTGTGCAAACTTCGCTGTCTCAGAAAGGAATATGTCCTGAACAACAAGAAACTCCAGTTGCGCCAACGCCTTCTGGACATGTTGAACATCAGGGTCGCTCAATGCCGGGTTCTCACCCATCAGATACAGCGCCTTTATGTCTTTACGATAAGCGGCTTCCACCATTTCAACCAAAGTCAGCCCTGGAGAAGGAGGCAAAGAACACCCCCAGTCAGCCTCAAATCTCCCCCTGATAACTGGATCGCTTACTGCCTGATAGCCAGAATAGACAGTAGGAAGCGCTCCCATATCACAAGCGCCCTGCACATTATTTTGCCCTCTGAGTGGATTGACCCCACTTGACGGCTTGCCTATGTTCCCGGTAAGCATGGCCAGATTGGCAGTAGCCAGCACATTGTCGGTGCCATGAGAATGCTGAGTAATGCCCATAGAATAAATGATACTGGCAGGACTATTGCCAGCAAACATGCGAGCAGCTTCTATTATCTTGTCTTTCGACACCTTGGCGACCTGCTCGACAAAATCAAGGTCAAAATCCTTCAATGATTGCCTGAAAGCATCGAAGTTTTCACACCTATCCTTGACAAAAACCGAGTCAAATAGTTTCTCTTCCACTATAACCCGCATCATCCCCATAAGCAGGGCAACATCTGTGCCAGGGCTATGCCGAAGCCAAAGGCTAGCAAACCGACAGAGGTCTATCTCCATGGGATTGGCTACAATGAGCTTGCCGCCGCTTTTTGCTGCCCTTATTATCTCAAGCCCAATCACAGGGTGGGCTTCTGTGGTATTGGTGCCAATAGCCAGAATACAGGCGGCGTTGCCAATTTCGCTGATGGAATTAGTCATAGCTCCACTGCCAAAGCTTTGCGCCAGGCCAGCTA
>JALHUO010000019.1 GCA_022866545.1 Dehalococcoidia bacterium
CAGTTGACCTAATTCACCTATCATATTAGTAAGAGAAATTGCCACAATTTGGGGTAAATGACTTACTGCGCCTACAATTCTATCGTGTTCAAGAGGGTCTAATATTAATCTCTTTGCGTTTATGATTTTGATTAATAAAAATGTTTTTTTTAGGGCTAATAAATTAGTGTTATTGGTAGGAGTTAGAATATAAGTTTTATCTTGAAAGAGATGAGGATCTGCTGAATCTATGCCGTATTTTTCTGAACCAGCTATAGGATGACCACCAACAAAATATACCTCTTTAGATAATATTTTATCCGCTGTTTCCACAATCTGACCTTTAGTACTCCCAGTATCAGTTACTATGCATCCTTTTTTAATAAAAGGGTTAATTCGGGGTAATAAATCTATAATTGTTTTTACTGGAGTAGCTATAATTATTATATCTGCTTCTTTTATTCCATTTTCAAGATTAATTGTACCTTCATCAATCGCCCCTCGAGCTATGGCTTTTTCTATTATTTCTAATTTATCTATACCGGTAATTTTAAATTTTGGATTTTTCTTTTTTAAGGCTAATCCGAGAGAACCACCGATCAGACCTACACCAATGATGGTTATTTTTTTAAAGTCACTTTCCTCTTTCATTTTATTTTTCTCCTTTCGGAACCATTATTATTTAGTATATACTACATTATGATTAGAAATCCTTTTTTTGATAAAACTTTTCAAAAACAGACCTAAACTAGTTACTAATCTAAGATATAATTTATAAGAAACATCTAGATTTCAAAATGAGTTCTGGCCTAATTTTATTATAAGGAAAGGTCAAGGGGATGGCAGGGGCTCAAAGTTTATGATTTTAGCTAAATTTTCACCCCTCCAAAATTTGAAAGTAGCTATTTATAAGGGTTTCGTGATTTCTTTCCCTCTCCCCTTAACTTTTCCAAAATTCTACACTTCTTCCTAATTCATCTAAGAAGATATGGGGACCAGAAGAGGTATCAAATCACTTACGAAAAGTTAGAAAAATTTATCGAATTATTGAACTGGTTCAACTATTCCCTGTCGCATTCAGAATAAAATGGGATGTGTCCTTATTTTCTTATTTTCTCAAGGAAGATCGCCTGCTTGGCATTTCCTCGGGAGGTGAGGTGATAAACTGCTCCGGCAAATTCTATCCGTAATGGTCTGGTCAGGTGGCCAATAGAGCATCTCCTTTGTTATATTGCAAGATCTGACCCCATATTTGGATAGGGCCTGTGATGTCTAAGATTTCCCCCGTTGGTATGCAGGCAAAATAAGAGTTTTGCTCTTCATTAGTTCTTCCATCTCAAGAACTGGCAAAGGTTTAGAATAGAAGTATCCCTGAATCTCGTCACACTTGTGCTGGGTTAAAAACGAAAGCTGTTTCTGTGTTTCTACACCTTCAGCAATTATATTTATTTTGAAATTCCTTGCCAGGGTAATAATGGCATTGATAATTAACTCATCCTTATCGTGTAAAGAGATCCCATGTACAAATGGCATGGCAATCTTTATCCTGTCAATTGGTAAATGTTTTAAATAATTCAAGGAAGAGTATTCAGTTCCAAAATCATCGATTGAAATAGTTACACCCAACTTTTTTAAAACAGTTAAAATATCAACAATATATTCTATTTTCTTCATGGCAACATTCTCGGTAATCTCCAGTTCCAGGAACTTAGGATTTAAGCCTGTCTCTGAGAGGATTTTAGCGATCTGATCAACTATTTTATAATTTTTTAACTGTTGCACGGAGATATTTACCGCCACTCGTATTCCGGTTAAGCCGGCATCTTGCCAGACTTTATTTTGTTTACAAGCTGTACGTAACACCCACTCTCCGATGGGTATTATCAAACCTGTTTGTTCTGCAATGGGAATGAAATTTCCCGGGAGTATTAACCCAAAATCATGGGTAAACCACCTTAGCAATGCTTCCACACCAACGATACTACCCGAACTAAAGCTTACCTGAGGCTGATAATAAAGCACCAGCTCATTACGCCCCAAGGCTCTGGATAAATTGTCAGTCAGTTTCACTTTATTAAGAACTATGTCTTTCAATAAGGGGGTGCATAACACACATCTGTTTTTACCCTTTTCCTTCGCACTATACATTGCAATGTCAGCATTTTTGATTAAAGCTTCTGCGTCTTCACCATCGGTAGGGTAAACGGCAACCCCAATACTAGCAGTAATAAAACAGTCCTGATTATTTAACTTAATTGCCTGCCTTATAATGCTAAGGATTTTTTCTGCAATTATAGTAAGATCATCCTCACTTTTAAGGAGAGGAATCATGATTATAAACTCATCGCCACCAATACGGGCAACACTATCACTTATACGTAAAGTTTCCAGCAGTCGTTTGGAAATCTCTTTTAACAACTCGTCACCTTGATCATGTCCCATTGTATCATTGATAGTTTTAAATGTATCCAGATCCAGAAACAAGATGGCAATTGATTCTCCCCTACGTTTTAACTGAAGTATGGTCTGAGTAAGGCGTTCTGTAAATAATAACCTGTTTGGTAAGTTTGTTAACTGATCATGATAGGCAAGGTACACGGCTCTTTTCTGAATTTTTTTTCGCTCTATTATTTCCAACCGTAAGGTTTTGTTGATTTTGATCAGCTCTAAGAAATTTTTTCCCAAGAAAAACAACATAACAATTGTAAAAATCACGCCAACCGCAATAAGCGAATAGAGCATATAGTTAATGGCTTTGCTGCCTACTCTGTTAATCTTTCGAAACATTTCCACATTCAAGCCAATGACTGGTTGTCCATAGATATCATCCATGACAACATATCCCGCTATAATGCTATTACTTAACGGTTGAAACAAAAAGGGCATTTTTTCCGTTATCCGCCCAAAATCTACCGGTGGTGATTTATCCAATCTATGGGAAAAAAGCGTTAATTTTATTTTTTTTGATAATTGGCTAACGACTTCATCATTCAGAAATCTTCCCATGATTGCATTTCCAGCCACTGGACCATCATATGAACTTTTAAGAATGGGGTGAGAAGTAATTAACATCGGTCCATCCGGAAGAAGAATAATGCCCTGTATTTTAAAGTCCGGGTCTAAGCGACTCAAAAGTAAACTTTTTTCAAGATGCGCTAATAGGCCAGCCGGCAATGGCATTTCGCTTTCATCCTTAAGGTCCGCCCCCTTTGCAAAAACTAGCTCCCCGGAATTATTCGTAAATATCATGACATTAAGTTCTAGGTTTAAAAACGTTTCTATCTGCAGATTGTTTTCCACATAACGCTCATTCTTATCGTTAACAAAATAATAAGTATCATCCCAGGCTCCCCAATCCTCAGCAATACTGGCCATCTTGTCAAGGTCATCAACAATCGCGCTCTGCACACGTTCCAAATTTTCCTGAACATCCTGATGCTCCAATTCGGTTATAC
>JALHUO010000209.1 GCA_022866545.1 Dehalococcoidia bacterium
CCGCCGGAGCTGATTCTATGGCTCTAAAGCGTGGAGTTGAGAAAGGGGTGGAAACCATAGTCGCGGAGCTCAAGAAAATGTCCATACCGGTAGCCGGTAGAGAGCAGGTAGCTCAGGTAGCTTCTATATCTGCTATTGACCAGGCAATTGGCAACTTGATTGCTGACGTTATGGAAAAGGTGGGCAAGGATGGTGTTATCACCGTCGAAGAGGGCAAAGGGCTGCAATTCGAGACTGAATTTGTTGAGGGTATGAAATTCGATCGCGGATATATCAGCCCTTATTTCATCACCAACGCCGAGCAGATGAGAGCAGAACTGGAAGACCCCTATATCCTAATCACTGATAAGAAGATTTCTGCTATAAACGATATATTGCCGGCTCTGGAAAAGATTGTTCAAGTGTCCAAAAATATGGTTATTATCGCTGAAGAGATCGAGGGCGAGTCCTTAGCGACGCTGGTAGTCAATAAGCTAAGGGGAACTCTAAATCCGCTGGCGATAAAGGCACCTGGCTTTGGTGACAGGAGAAAGGCCATGCTTCAGGATATAGCTGTTCTTACTGGAGGCACTGTTATATCTGAAGAAATTGGCAGAAAATTAGATTCGGTGACAGTGCAAGATTTAGGGCAAGCCAGAAAAGTGATTGCCGATAAAGATAACACCACCATTGTTGATGGTAAGGGTAAGACAAAAGATATTGAGGCTCGAATCAAACAAATCAGGTCCGAGATTGACATCAGCACCTCAGACTATGATAAGGAAAAACTACAAGAAAGGCTGGCTAAATTAGCGGGCGGCGTGGCAGTGATTAAGGTAGGTGGGGCTACAGAGACGGAACTTAAAGAGAAGAAACACCGCGTAGAGGATGCCCTGTCAGCTACCCGAGCTGCTGTGGAAGAAGGTATCGTGCCTGGTGGTGGTGTCGCTCTCCTCAATGCCTTGCACGCCTTGAAGAAGGTTAAGGTGGAAGGCGATGAGGCTACCGGGGTGAATCTCTTGAAACGAGCCCTGGAAGAGCCTCTGAGGTGTATCGCTACAAATAGCGGCAGAGAAGGGTCAGTGGTGATAAATGCCGTGAAGGAAAGCAAACCCGGCATAGGCTACGATGCCTTCAAGGATGAACTGGGTGTAAATATGATAGAGAGAGGCATTGTTGATCCGCTGAAGGTCACCAGAAGTGCTCTGCAGAATGCTGCCAGCATTGCCTGCATGATTCTAACCACGGAGTCTTTGGTGACTGACATTCCTGAGAAAGAAAAGATGCCGGCGATGCCCGGAGGGGGAGGAGGATATCCAGAGTACTAAGCAGTCGCTGATTGCTGCGGTAACAACAGTAAGGACCCCGACTTGTCGGGGTCCTTACTTTATTGCGTCAAAGCTTAAGCAGTTGCCTTAAGGTGTTTTCCTTCAGTAGACTATCTTTTTTGACCGGTCCCGTGACAGCCAGATTAAGTTCACTATCGGTTAGAATCTTCTGAGCCACTTCTTGTAGCTCATCTATGGTGATGGCATCCACAATAGAAATAACATCGTCTACGTCCAGTATCTGCCGCACCAATATTTCCTGGGTACCATACCATAACGCCACGTTCTGGCTATCTTCAAACCGTAAATATAATCTTCCCTTTGACAATTCTTTAGCCCGGGTAAGCTCGCTGGTGGCAATTCCGTGTCTAATTTTGGATAACTCTTCGAGGATGGCTGCCAGGGCAGTCTCTGTCTTCGCAGGGTCAACGCCAGCGTAAATACCAAATGACCCTGAATCCAGGAAGTGCTCGGTGTAGCTGTGAATATCATAGGCCAGTCCCCTACGCTCTCGTATCTCCATGAATAGGCGGCTGCTCATGCCACCGCCCAGAACTGTGTTGAGCAGATCAAGGGTAAAACGTTGGGGATGGGAGCGAGAAAAACCGTGAACTGCGAGACAAAGGTGAGCTTGCTCGATATCTTTGGGCTCAATGCGCAACCTGGCTTTTGTTTGCTTGTCGTCAGTCGTATAGGCAGTCACTAGCTCGCCGGCAGGCCACTTGTCGAACCGGGGCTCGATTTGAGCCATCGCCTCTTCGTGCTGGATGTTGCCGGCAATGCTCAGCACAGTGTTGTTGGGCATATATCTGCGGCCAACGTAATCTAGTAGTCGCTCCCTTGTTAGCGAAGACACGGTTTCCTTATATCCGGTTACCTCGCGCCCCAGGGGTTGCTCAGGCCATAGGAGCTCGTCTATAAGCATGTTTACCCTTTGTTGAGGGATGTCCAGGTTCATATGGATTTCCTCTATGATGACCTGCCGCTCCTTTTCAACATCTTTGGTATCAAAGCGGGAATTGAGCAGCAGGTCAGATAGCACATCCAGCGCAATGGAGAAATGAGGGCCGGCGACTTTACACCAGAAGATAGTTACTTCCTTGTCTGTGCCAGCGTTGATTATGCCGCCAACACCTTCAATATCTTGAGTTATCTCCCTGGATGTAGGTCGCCGCTCTGTGCCTTTAAAAAACAAATGCTCGGCGAAGTGGGAGATGCCCGCCTCTTCTTTAGTTTCGTAGCAGGAGCCAGCGCCCGCGAGAATAGCAAGGCATACGGAGCGGCTGTGGGGCATAGTACTGGTGATAACCCTCAAGCCATTGTCAAGCACAGCTTTGTTGTACATTACTAACCAGTTTAACCTTATCCCCGAGGCATCTTGGGCTACTCTTTCTTAACAAACCCTTGGGCGGCTTCACCCATCGTGGCGCCGCTGCCCGAGCTCAGACATATGTCGGTTTCCATGCGCAGGCCTACATCGAGTGGGGTTGACGCGGCAATGTTGACCGCTCTTTTGGCACCCTGAGTAAGGTGAGCATTGATTCTAGCTATTTCTTCAGCCAGCTTCTTGGCTTCAATGATCAACTGGGCTCTAGGATACACATGGTCCACCAGCCTAACCCGGAGCGCCTCGGCAGCGTCAATTCTTCGTCCGGTAATAATCAGTTCCTTGGCAATGCCAGGTCCCACTATCCGGGGTAGCCGCTGTGTGCTGCCCAGGTCCGGGATAACCCCCAACTGAATCTCGGGAAGCCCGAACACGGCGGTATCACAAGCCAGACGAATATCGCAGCAAAGAATGAGTTCAAAGGCTGCCCCTAAACAGTAGCCATTTATGGCAGCGATAACCGGTACGGCCAGGTCTTCGTACATGGTGAATATCATTTTCAGACTGTATAGTGAATCATAGCCCTGCCGATAGCTGGGAAAAATGTCCATGGGACCACTGCCTGAGGCTACCATCTTTAGATCGAGCCCGGCGCTAAATGCCTTGTCACCGGCACCAGTCATGATGACAACCCTGACCTCGGGGTTTTCCTTGATAGCCTGCGCTTGTTTTTGAAGCCCCAATAAGACCTCATGATTAAAGGCATTTAATGCCTTCGGTCGGTTCAGCAGCACTGTAGCAATACTATCTTTGATATCCAGTTGCACAGCGTCTTGATTTGCCATTTGTTTCTCCTTTGATAGGCTAGTTTCGACTGATTTTACATCTCAGCCCTAATTGAGGTCAATTGTCTTTCCTTGTGTCCTGAGACGAATTAGTCTCGAATATCTGAGGTGATTCTCCTGAACAGGCAGTGTATAATAGGGCAGGATAGTAAATCCAGGCGTATTTTCAGAGGAACCATGGCCGTCTTGCAGATTCGCACTTTGCCTGACCCAATACTGCGGCAAAAAGCAAAAAGAGTAACCAGAATCGATGCCTCCGTTCGGAAGTTAATAGATGACATGATTGAAACGTTACGCGCCGAGCCGAACAGGGCTGGTCTGGCTGCCTCGCAGGTAGGAGTGCTGCTCCGCGTCGCAGTCATCGAGTTGCCAGAACAGGAACTTATCACTCTAATTAACCCTGAAATAATAAAGAAGGAGGGTGAGCGGATAGTCGAGGAAGGCTGCTTATCCATACCTGGCTACTTTGGGGAAATAAAAAGGGCGGTAACGGTGAAAGTCAAAGCGAAAGGCCGGGACGGTAAGGAATTTCGCCTCAAAGCAGAAGGGCTGCTGGCTCAGGCTCTGGAACAAGAAATTGAGCATCTCGATGGCATTCTATATATTGACCATCTAGAGAGCGAGGAAAAGCTGTTTGAGACTGTTGAGGAACAGGAGTAATAGGCAAGCTTTGACCTAGCCAAGGCCTTCCTCCCACCAAGTTTTGCAAAGGTTTAAAGCTTCCTCTCCGCAGAAGGTGTCCTGGATTGTGTAGTCGCCTTCCTCGACAACCTCATCACTTGACGGCTCTACCCAGAGCCAATAGTTCTGAGTTTCATCTTCAATGCGAAGCTTAACTATCCAGTGATCTTGTTCCGTGCCCTGCTCCCAGTATGTAACCCAGACCATGCATGCCTCGAGTCCCTGCGTATAGGCATTCCACCAGAGGTCAGCGGCGAAATGTCCACACTCATAGACTCCTTCTATCCAGTGATTCTCATCTGTAGTGTCCTGAGCGAGGAAATCCAGGACTTCCTGGTCAGTTGCTGGCGAGACTCCGGATGCATTGTAAGTCTCAGAGGAATAGGTATAAGGCTCTCTGACCTGACCTCCGACCGTTGCACATCCTGAAGTCAGTACCACCAAAGCCAACAACGAGACAGCCAAGATGCAATCTAATACATGCTTCATATTTGTTGTTTGCTGTCTGCCTTTCTTCATAGCTTGTCTAGCCTCCAGCGGGTGATTCCCTTGTGATCTCGGTGTTTACGCTTGAAACCGGCCCGCATTCATTCGACTTGACTACCAAGACCAATCAACTAGTACTTTCGTCATATATGTAGTCGCTGAGAAGAAGAAGAATCCCTCGTTTTTCTGGTACTTTTGGTTCTTTTTTCGGCTGGTTTCTCGGAGAGTCCAGAACTGCGAACAGAGACAAGACGGTCGGCTACTTCATTACGTCCTAGCTTGAGATACGATTAGGAGAGAGCTCGTTCCTTCCCAATCTGCTCGCCGAAAGAACCTCAATAAGATGAGCGGGGGATAGCCAAGCCTCAGGTCCGGCTATCCCCCTAGTTTCTCTATGTTTCTTGCTGTGCCTTACGCCTTTTCTTTCTCCCCCAGAGCACTCCCCAGATAATCAAGCCAAAGGCGACTATTAAGAGAATGATAAGCCACCAGGTGATGGTGCGTGATACTGTGAACTCATCGGCCAAGCCGGCAACGTCCACATCATACTCTCCGTAATCCAATCCAGAGCGGGTGAAGATCACCAGCTTGCTCTGTCCGGCACCGATGGTCACTGCCTTGGTATCAACGGTTTGGCCGTTTAGCTTCAATACGACGTCGAAGGTGCCTTCCTGTCCACCGTCGTTGGCTACGTTGGCGCTAATGGTGACGACTTCCCCGGTCTTGGTCACGAATGCCGATATCTTCTCCACACTGGGTACGATGGTCAAACCACCGGCCACAAAATGGGCAGGTTGTGGAGCCGGGCCAAGCTCGGCCAGTACGCCATAGATACTGAAATGATTTATCGGCGCAGTTAGAGTCAATTCAGCCACACCGTTCGGTCCACCTGCTTCATAGTCCAGTTTTTCCCAGAGCCCGTTAACATCATCGTAGTAAGCCATAGTGACGTTCAGGGTATTCGCGGGCAATTGTGTTTGGTTCAAGCCCAGTGTCAGGAGAATATCCCTGTCGAACTCAGCGCCTGCAGGAGTAACGTTAAAGACCACAAGCGCCACAGTATTCTCTGGAGTAGCCGGTATCTGCTCAAGCTCTCTGACTACTATCAGATAGTATGTCCTTTCATCAACAACGGGTGCGTGGGTCCCTCGCCCCAAGAATAGGCTGTGAGTGAGATCAAAGCTAGGCCCAAGCAGGTCCACTGCTAGCTTGTCGTTGCTGTAAAGAGGCTTGCTGGTGTTACATCCTTCCCAGTCCACTGTCAGGTAATCGGTCCGAGGACAACCGCCACCACCACCGCCCGCGGGAGTCGGGCTCGTGATCCACGTCTTGGTGTTATCGACCTCATATTCTCCGTAGCCGTTAGTGGCCACAGCAATGTTGAGGTCGCCCACACTCACTTCTGCCGAGGCATGGACAGTAGCTGTGCCAACCGCACTTGAATTCACGGTGAAAATCACTTGACCAGAATCATTGGTGACGGCGGGTGAACCTGTCAGGGTACCGAAGTTTGTCGTGCCAGTCACATTGACCCCAGCGGCGGGAACCCATCCTGCACCGAGATATTTCTCAACGGTCACCGTGAAGTCGTGCGGCTGGCCAACCGGATTAACGCCGCTCTCGCCTATTGAGATCCGAGCATCCACCCAGTCCTTCCGGGCGGGTCCG
>JALHUO010000020.1 GCA_022866545.1 Dehalococcoidia bacterium
GTCGGGCAAAGCCTTCCTTGAATATGCTCTTAAACATAATAACAAACTGACCGAACTCCATGTCATTCTCTTGAGCGTTTCCGTAAAACATGAGAGGGCAAAAAATCATATCAATGAGGAGCGGGTCGGAAATAATGGAACCCACAACTTCACGGGCCGAAAGCGGTTTGGCATGGAGGTCCAGTTCATCATATTCTGAAATAGTCTTAAGCAGTTTCTGGAAGCTGTCAGCTTGTCCGGGAAAATATTCGACGACTTCTTGGACGAACAAATCGAAATCATTGTTAAACCTGAGGGTCTTATCGGGGAATTTGACTACCGACATCCGTTGCGGGGAGAGGGCGAAATCTTCAGCTTTCAGTTTGAGCTGTCGGAACAACTTCGGCAGTGGTGCTAGTTTAACACTTTGGGGAACATAGTTGGTCATGGCGTGAAGGCCGACATCGAATTTACGTCTCCCAATGCTGTAAAAAGAATTCAGTCCCCCAACACGGTGATGTCTCTCGACGATGCAAACTCTTTTATCGTAGTATGCTAACCTGATGCCCGCGGCAAGGCCAGACATTCCGGCACCGATAATTACTACATCGTAATCCATGGTCGGGCTTGTTTCAAAATCGGAGGCTGACTAGGCCTTCGACGCTTGGGAAAATGCGATAAACACCTTGTGTCCGTGGCTTGTCAGTGTTATTTGACTAGAGTTTCTTCATCCGTGGCTCTAGATAGGCGGCAGAGCCATCCAGGGTTGCTAATTGCACATAATCATTCTCAGGTACTTCGATACCGTATCGTTTCCGAAGTTCCATAATGATGTCTAAGAAATCCATTGAGTCCAGTTCTACTTGCTCTCGTATCGGGATGTCGCCCTTGAGATTGCTCAGGTCTTCATCGGGGATTATTTGGGCTATGATTTCTAGGACAGTCGCTTTGATTTGTTCCTTGGTCATATACCCCCCATTTGTTTATTCTGAGAACGCCTTTAGCTTTGTTGCCGAAATCTCTTCACGATAACAACCGAATTGATACCTAACATTCCGAAGGAATTATTCAATATATAGTCAACCTTGTCAACCTTTTTCGGTTCATTGATAACTAGGTTATTAAGGCAACACTTGGGGTCTAGGTGGTCCAGATTGATCGTAGGGTGGACGAGATGGTCTTCAAAGGAGGGCAAATTGCCGGCTAGTTCTAGGGCACCAGCGGCTCCCATAGCATGACCGATGAAGCTCTTAGTGTTGTTTATATTGGCATGAGGATGCTCACCGAAGACTGCTGCAATGGCTTGGCACTCTACCAGATCTCCTTCGACGGTGCCTGTTCCATGGGTATTGATGATATCAACATCCTCTGGAGACATGCCGGCTCTGTTAAGGGCAAGTTTGATACACTGAATTTGTCTCTCCTTATCGGGGAAAATAAAATCAGTGGCATCTGAGTTGATAGCATAGCCCACGATTTCGCAACAGATCTTGGCTCCCCTCTTAAGAGCATCGCTTAGTCTTTCCAGTACAAAGATGCAGCCGCCTTCGGAAACGACCACTCCATTTCTGTCGTTGTCGAAAGGGCGAGACGCTTTTTCAGGGTCTGGATGGAAAGCTAAAGCGCCTTCACTTTTGAAGCCGGCGAAGATGCCGAAGGAACCGGTGCTCTCGGAAACGCCACCAGCCAAGGCTAAATCAACTTCGTCCAGCAGCAGCATTTGCAGCCCGTGTATGAGTCCAATGTTACCGCCAGCACAAGCAGCCCCCAAAGTGTAGTGCGGTCCGGTGATTCCTAAGTTCAAGGTGACTTCGCCGGCGGGATTATTAGCTACTACTCTGGGATTATGATGGTGCGACCAATATTTCACATCGTAGTCGAATTGCTTGATTTCGTAGATTTCATTTTCAGTTTCGACCGTACCGTGCTCAGTAATCCCAAGGTAGACGCCAGTCCTCGACTTATCGAAGCCGGCAAGGTCCAATTTGGCATCAGCTATTGCTTCCTGGGCACAGTAGATAGCAATGGAGCCTGCCCTCGTTCCCCGACGCAAATCCTTCTTCTTTTGGTACCTGAGTGGGTCGAAGTGACATAGACCAGCCAGTACTTCACCCATGTAGCGGATATTTAGTTTCTGTATTCCAGATTTGCCAGTGAGCAAACTCTTTCGAAATTCTGCAAGATTGTTCCCGTTTGGCGCGGTCAGGCCAACACCAGTAATCACAATTCGTGTTTCATCAGGTTTATTTGTCAACATAGGATAACCCTTCCATTGAAAACGTGGATGTTAGGCGGGCTTGAAGAAACTTGTGTAACTGCATCGTTGTCAGAGGGAGTATTTCCCTGACTTCATTTTGCCAGGGCCATTTTGTTTACCATTCCAGACCCAGCATAAGACAGACTAGGCCGCTGCCAATTCCCAACATGGCAACCTTATCACCGGGTTTAAGACACCCTTGGTCAATTCCGATAGCCATGGTAACGGGTAAGGAAACTGAGCCAATGTTTCCCAGATATTCCACCGTAGAAAAATCTTTTGTGTCATCGAGGCCCAAGGCCTGGAACAACAACTTGCTGTGCACGGCACTAACCTGATGAGTGAAAAACCTACTCACATCGGAACTATTCCATCCAAGCTCTCGTTTTGTGTCCTCCCATGTGTCAGGTGCTAATCTCAGTCCGTTTTTGAGGACTCCTTCATAGTCTGTGTGCATATTTGGGAGCTCGGCCAGGTCGAGGAAGGAGGCATCGGCTTCTATACGACAAAGACTATTGTGTTGGGAAGCAGCGCGCGTTACTCCGCCCAGAAGCCTATGACCGTCTTGTGACAGAGAGGAATGGGTTAACACCGCTGCTACCGCTCCTGACCCCAAAGTCAGGGTAGCAAAGGCGAGCTTGAGTTTATCTCTGGTGATGTCCGGATCTTTCAAGAGTCTACTGATTGTTGCCTCAACAATGGGTTTACTGCTCTCACAGCCGACCACAATTCCTGCTTTTATCTGACCCAGCTCAATCATATTTGCTAGAGTTACCATGCCGTTGATGAAACCCAGGCAGGCATTGGAGATATCGAAAATGGTTGCTGTGGGAGGAAGCCCCAATGAATCGTGGACCACAGTAGCTGTCGCTGGCTCCAGGAAATCGCGGGATACGGACGTGTGAAGCAAGCAACCGATGTCTTCTTTGCTGACTCCCGACCTGCTGATGGCTTTTTCTGCAGCTTTTACACTGGCCTGGCTCGGCGTCATGGCATCATTCCAGAAGCGTCGTTCGCGAATTCCGGTTATCATTTCGAGGCGCCCGTAGGAAAGATTGAATTTGTTGTATATTGGGGCCAGTCTTTCTTCCAGGCTCACCGATGTAACAATATTGTCGGGGAGCTCATAACCAAAAGCCTCAACACAGACCTTTTTGTACTGCATTCAGTAACCCTACTTTTCCCTGAGCAGTGCCGTGATGAGCCAGGAAGAAAATAGATATATCAGCTTTCTAGGCTCACTTCTGCTTGCTCGATATTAATTTCGGAATATGGAACTTTGTTCTAAGATTATCCCACCTTCCTGTAGATTCAGGGGGAATTATCTCATCTGGAATGTACTTCCCTACTCCAGCAATGACAGCGCAGACCTTTCTCGAGTTCGCAACCTCGTCGGGCACGTACTCATCAGCCACAGCAATAGCGGTAGCGCGCAGTCTAGCGGAAGCTAGTTTCTTGACCACCTTGATTGCCAAAGTAATCAGCCTATTTGGAACACGTTTATCCAAGAAGTTAAGGGCGAAAAGCAGCAGCCTATCTGGAGCATATTTATCTACTACTTTCACAAAAAGAGAGAATCCCCTCTTTGCAAGAGACCTAATTATAGGATCAAGCCTGGGCTTTTTTCCCTGTACTGCCATATCTTCTGCCATGTCCTCTCTCGCCAAGATACTATATTGTTATCACATTTTACTCCTATTTGTCAAACACAATTGTCTTCCCCCTGATTGACATACTGGAGTGACTGGAGTAAAATGCATTGTTTTGATATGGCTGATGTAAGGATTGGTTCAGGCGAGAGTTTCGAGGGTTTGCTGCGTAGATTTAATAGGCAGGTGCAGCAAGACCGCATTTTAGCTGAAGTTCGCCGCCGCAGGCACTTTGAAAAACCTAGTGAAGTGAAGAGAAAGAAAACGGCAGCGAAAAAGCGGAAAAGTTTTAGATAATTACCCCTGAAGGGCTTCGTTTTTCAGGGAGCCCCAGATTTATTGATTGGCATCTCCGGGGTCCCCATGAAAAAGAGCGAAGCAAATTTTTCATGGGGTGCTGGTAGCCAAGAGATGGCACTGAAGGATAAGATTCAGGAAGCTCTCAAGGGGGCGCTTAAGCGGCGGCAGGGAGTAGAAGTTTCTACATTAAGGTTATTATTATCTGAAATAAAGTATGCTGAAATTGCGCAGCAAAAACCCGCTGACGATAACAAAGTGCTTGATGTTATCGCCAAGGAAATAAGACGTCGTCGGGAGAGCATCGAAGCCTTCAAGAAGGGGAATCGTAGCGACCTGGTGGCGCAGGAAGAAGCAGAACTGGCTGTTCTTCTGAGTTATCTTCCTGAGCAGATGAGTCGGGCGGAGGTCATGGCAGCGGCACGGCGAGTGGTTGATGCAGTTGGAGCTAAGGGGCCGAGCGACAAAGGCAAAGTCATGGCTCAGCTTATGCCTCAACTTAAAGGCAAAGCTGATGGCAAAGAAGTCAGCGAGATAGTTTCAGAATTGCTTGCTGCTCGCTAAGTTTAGAAGGCGAGCGAGGTTTTTAAATTATGGCGTGATGGCGGTAAAAAAGCACCGCCATTGTTCTTTTGTGTCGGTATTGGCTTTAAAGGCGAAGGCCCCAAGGTGGAAAGAGCTTGACGGGATAGCCTTAAGCGGTTATAGGTGAAATGCAAAAATACAGAGCAAAAAGCAAAAGGTTTGTTTTTGAGTTGTCATTTTGATTTTTTACCTTTGACTTTTAATTTTCTGAAAAGCATGGAAGTTTCTCCGTTTCTAGGTATACGTCATAACCAAAGGATAGTTGGCGATCTAGCCCAGGTAATCTGTCCTCCCTACGATGTTATCACTCCCGAACAGCAGAAACTTTACTACAAAAAGAGCGATTACAATGCTATTCGCCTGGAATTCCCCGAGCCGACAGGTGATAGATATCAGAGAGCATCTAGTACTTTTCAGCAATGGCTAGAGCAAGGAGTTCTTCAGCATGACAGCGTATCCAGCTTCTATTTGCATGACCATCGTTTTGAGTATTCAAACGAAAAGAAAGTGAGGCGCGGGGTAATAGCTCGCGTCAAGCTTGAGCCGTGGGGCAGCGGTATATTTCCTCACGAGGAGACATCTTCTAAGGATAAAAGTGACCGTCTCCAGTTAATGCGTGCTTGCCGAACCAACTTCAGCCCACTGTTTTCTCTCTACCAGGATTCTGAGAAGAAAATTGCTCCAATACTATCCCGGGTAGCACAAGAAGAGCCGCTGATGTCATTGCCAGTAGGGCGAGGCAATTTCCCCGACTCTAACGAGACTCACAGTCTATGGGCAGTGACCGACCCGGAAGTCAAGCGAGAGCTAGGTAAACTGCTATCCTGTCAGCCAATATACATTGCTGATGGTCATCACCGCTACGAAACGGCGTTGACGTACCGACAAGAGAGAACACAGAAGGAGTCTCTAGCTGGGAAAGGAGCGTTCAACTATGTCATGATGGAACTAGTTGAGTTCTCTGACCCGGGACTGGTTGTTTTACCTCTGCACAGGCTAGTACGTGGCATATTGCCTTCAAGCTTAGTGGGCTTGGGAGATCGGCTTAGAGACTTCTTTGCCATCGAGTCAGTTCCGTTGAGAACCGGCGAATGGCATCTACCAGTTGATAGTTGTTTGGGAGTCCTAGGCTTACAGGTTGGCTCTTTGGTGGTACTGAAGAAACGCCAAGATGTTTCTTTTGAGGCTATGATGCCGGCTAACAGATCTCAGACTTATCGGGACTTTGGCGTGAGCATCCTTAACCATATCGTTTTGGATAAGGTCCTGAGCGGAGTGAAGGATCTAGAACTTGCCTATACCGTGGATTTGAAAGAGGCCCACGAACAGATAAGGGAAGGGAAGTATCAGCTGGCTTTCCTGTTACAGCCTCCCCAGCCGGAGACGGTCAAGGCTGTTGCCGATGCTCACGACAGGATGCCACGCAAATCGACCTACTTTTATCCCAAGCTCCCCACTGGTTTAGTTATTAATCCCCTCTACTGAGTGACGTTGCCGGAAAGACTATCTCTAGCTTTACTGCTTTGGCACTGTAAATACCAGGAAGGGCACATATCTCCTGTAGCTGCTCTTCACCTAATGGCTGATCCAAAGCTAGAATCATGAGCGCTTTTCCGCGGGGCTGGAGTCGGGATAGGTGCATGGAGCTGATGTTAATATCGGCTTTACCGGTTATATTACCGATGGCACCAACAAGTCGAGGCCGATCGAGATGGTCGCAGAAAAGGAAATAGCCTCCTGTAGGTACGATATCCATCCAGAAATCATTGACCTGGACGATGTGGGTCTCACTATCTCTAACTGTGCCCGATATTGTAGTGGTTCCTGCATTAGTATTGACCTGCAGTGTGAGCAAGTTGGCATAGTTCTGGCAAGTTGCCTCTTTTTCCTCGCTGATCTTCAAGCCATGCTGAGTGGCAATAAGACCAACGTTGACCAGGTTGATTCTTTCCTCGCTTGCTTGTTGCAGTAACCCGCTGATGATCGCGGTCTTGATAGGATTGCAGTCGTAATTAGTGACTCCTCCGCTATACCTGATGTGTGTTGAGCTGATTTGTCCTTCCATCAACTGACTGGCGAGGTTGCCGATAGTTGTAGCTACTCTCATAAAAGGGACTAGCTCAGGAGGTATATGCGGGGCATTAACAGCGTACTTGCTGAATTGTCCCTGGAGCACGGCCAGAACTTCCGCAGCAACGTCTTTGGCTACGCTGGTTTGAGCCTCAATTGTGGAGGCCCCGAGATGAGGGGTAACGATTATCTTGTCCTCTTTGAAGAGAGGACTGTCTGTTATCGGCTCGTGATCAAAGACATCGAAAGCGGCGCCAGCTATCCTCCCAGCTTTGATTGCTTCGAGTAGAGCCTCCTCGTCAATCACTCCGCCCCGGGCGCAATTGATAATCCGGGCTGTGGGCTTCAGTTTTGCTAACTCTCTGCTTCCGATTAACTTCGTAGTGGTGGCCGTCAGCGGCACATGGAGAGTGATGAAATCTGCCTCCTTAAGAAGCTGATCCATAGATACTAGCTCCACTTCGAGATTGCGGGCATAGTCTTTGGAGACAAATGGGTCGTGGGCAATGACGCGCATTTCAAAGGCCTGGACGCGTTTGGCTACTTCGGAGCCAACATTACCCAAGCCAATGATGCCCAATGTCTTGTTCCTGATTTCTGTGCCGACAAATTCCTCCCTTCGCCATTTACCTGATTTGAGGTAGCTGTTCGCTTGGGGTACATTGCGTGCCAGCGCAAGCATGAGGGCGATGGTATGTTCTGCGACAGCTATGATATTGCCTGTAGGGGCGTTGACCACCACAATTCCCTTTCTGGTAGCGGCATCGACGTCAATGTTGTCTATACCCACCCCCGCTCGACCGATTACCTTGAGTTTCTTCGCTGACTGAATAACCTCTGCCCCTACTTTGGTCTGACTGCGCACAATCAAAGCATCGTAATCGCCGATTATAGCCTTAAGCTGATCAAGCTCTAACTTTGTCTTGACATCAACTTGAGCGTAGCTCCGTAGGAACTGTATTCCTTCTTCAGCGATTGGGTCAGCGACCAGAATTCTCATCATCTGGTTAGCCTTTGTTCGCTCGGGGTAAAGCTTTCTTTAGCGCCTCCAGTACCGACTTCATATCCTTTTCGTATACCAAGCCGAGATGACCAATGCGGAAGATCTTGCCTGATAGTCTTTCCTGCCCTCCAGCAAGGATTACTTCATACTCCTCCCGTAGTATTTTAGTCAATAGGGAGACATCAATTGTGTTGGCGGCATTGACTGCTGTCACTGTGTTGGAAGCATATTTCTCGTCAGGAAAAAGAGATAGACCTAATGATTTTACACCGTCTCTGGCCGTCCGGGCTACTCGAGCATGCCTGGCGAATATATTGTCCAGTCCCTCGCTTAGCATTAGATCTAGAGTAACATCAAGAGCATAGAAAATGGAGACAGCCGGTGTCCAGGGAGTTTGCCCTTTCTGGAGAAAATCTTTGGCTTTGCTGAAATCGAAATAATAGCGTGGCATCTTCGCTTTAGCATGAGCCTGCCAGGCTTTTTCATTTGCACTAACCATGGCTAGTCCGGGAGGCACCATCCACCCCTTCTGGGAAGCGGTGACCACTATGTCACAATTCCAGTCATCGGTGGGCAAGTCGATGCAGCCCAGGCTTGAGATAGCATCAACCAGGAGAAGTTTATCGAATTTCTTGACTACGGCGCTTATCTCCTTAATATCGTTGGTCACCCCTGTGGATGTTTCATTATGAGTTACCAACACTGCCTTAATATCGCCATGTGTCTTCAGCGCTTTTTCTGCGGCATCAGGGCTAACTGGCTTCCCCCATTCAAAGTTCAAGCGAATCACTTCAGCGCCATATTCCTCGGCAATATCGGCGAAGCGCTCACCAAAAAATCCGTTAGCGAGGGATAAAACCTTGTCCCCTGGCGACAGAGTATTAACGACGGCTGCTTCCAGGCCGCCTGTGCCAGAAGCGGTAAGTACGAAAACGTCTCCCTTGGTCTGAAACGCTTGTTTCAGTTTCGCCGTTATTGCATTGAGAATTTTGCCGAATTCTCCCCCGCGATGGTTCATCATTTGGCGGCCCATCGCCTCAAGGGCTTGTGGCGGGCAAGGTGTTGGTCCTGGAATACGTAGCTGCATTTCTCCCTCCTAATCAGGCCTTTTATTTATCAGCATCGACGATTTTAGCGAAACGGAGCTTACCGACTTTGATGATAGCGCCGTTGCGTATAGACACGATGTTGCCATTTACTTTTCTACCATCTATCTGGACGGCATTTTGACGAAGTAACCGTTTTGCCTCTTCATGGCTCTTGCTTAGCTTTGCGGCGAGGAGCATGTGAAAGATGTCAGCAAAGCTCCCAATCTCTGCTAGATCCTGAGCTAGGTCTTCAGAAGACGTTTCAACAGTTAGCGCCTGCTTGAGTGCCTTTACTACTGCAGGGTCAAATCGTATGCCAGTACCTTGTTGTAGCTCGTCTAAGGCCTCTGCGTCAGTTAAAGCGCGCCGATAGGGACGCTCTGATGTCAGAGTGTCATACATATCAGCAACTGCTATGATACGCGCCCCCAGAGGAATTTGGTCACCACTCAGGCCTCTTGGATACCCCTTTCCATCGTATTGCTCATGGTGAGCTTCAACATTGGGGATTATTTCATGAGAAACGCCTAGAGAGCGCAACAATTCTGTACTCCTCGATACGTGGAGTTTGATCTCTGTCCATTCGCTAGTTGTGAGGGCACCTTTTTTCAATAATACCCTGTCGGGAATATCCATCTTGCCAATATCGTGGAGAGCAGCTGCAATCTGCAAGGCACGTCTTTCGTCTGACGACATGCCCATTTGTGATGCGATGCGTGTAGCGATTTCAAATACCTTTCTAGAGTGGAGGGATTCATACATTAGAGACTTGAAAGATAAACGGATTTCAGGGATTTCCTCCGGTATCTCCCTTTTCTGAAATACGTGGGTGAAATGTTCTTCTGCCTGATCTGCTGCCTCTTTGCCATGGAACTGCCTGACGATTTCATGAGCCAGGCGTTTCTTGAGGTTCATGGGGTTAACTGAGCGAGTTTTCAGTTGGTCTTTGAACTCAGCGATTTCTTGTTCAGGGACGTCGGTCACCAGCTCAAAATAGTCCAGGATAAGGGAATCGGGGATGGACATGACCTTGCCGTATATTTCCCGTGGAGGCTCAGCAATGCCTATGTGGTTATGTAAGCTCTTGCTCATCTTTTGATGACCGTCAGTGCCAATCAGAAGGGGAACAAGGAAAACTTGCTGGGGAGATTGCCCCATGTTTTGCTGGAGCTCCCTGCCCACGAGGCAATTAAATTTCTGGTCAACGCCGCCAAATTCAACATCGGCTTTGACGGCTACCGAGTCGTAGCCCTGAAGCAAAGGGTAAAGCATTTCGGCCAGAGATATGGGGTTACCAGAACTGTACCGCCTGCTAAAATCCTCTCTGGCCAGAAGCTGAGCGATGGTAAATCTACTGGTAAGCTTAATCACGTCATCCAAAGTGAACGGGGAAAACCATTCACTTTGCCATCTTAGCTCCGTTTTATCCTTATCTACCACCTTGAAGAATTGTTCCATGTAAGTTTGAGCATTGTTCCTTATTTCATTGGGGGAAAGCATAGGGCGAGTAGCTGACTGACCACTGGGGTCGCCAATCCTAGCTGTCCAGTCGCCAATTATAAGAGTGACTTTGTGCCCTAGCTCTTGGAATTGTCGCAGCTTTCTTAAGCCCACGACGTGTCCGAGGTGAATGTCAGGAGCACTGGGGTCAAACCCCTGCTTCAGGTTCAGGATTCTGCCTGAGTCGAGCAGCCTTAATAGCTCCGCCTCTGTTATGATTTCAGCGACTCCCCGCCTTAACAGGGTGGCAAACCTTGCATCAGTCATCTAATATCCTTGGCTAGAATGGTTTTCACTTCTCGAACATCTTTGTCGATTTGTATCTTCAGCTCTTCAGAGGAAGAGAAACGCTGCTCATCTCTCAATTTTTGCATGAATTCCACCTTTATCTCTTTCCCATATAGATTGCCTTTATAGTCTAACAGGTGAGTCTCGATCGTTTTCTTGCCCTCCCCAAAGGTAGGGCGAGTGCCAATGTTGGTTGCCGAAGGAAACCGCTTGCCGTCTACCTGAGTGACAGTAGCATAGATGCCATTGTTTGGTAATGCTTGTTGTGGCTTTAGATCCAGGTTGGCGGTGGGAAATCCCAGCAGTCGTCCACGTTTGTCGGATGTGATGACCTTGCCAGCCAGGTAGAAATGACGTCCCATCAGCTTCTCTACTCTTTTCATATCGCCTTTAATTAATGCCTTGCGGATGAGAGTGCTGCTCACTACTTCGCCGTCAATTATATAGGGAGGGATGACTTCCACAGTGAACTGCATTTCATCTCCCAGAGTACGGAGCAGGTTGATATTGCCTTCCCCGCCTCGTCCTAAAGTGAAATCGGGCCCCACCATAATGCCGCGCATCTTAAGGTGTTTCTTAAGCAACGACATAAAGTCCCACGCACCTAGCTGGGCTAACGCGGGAGTGAACGTCAAGACTGCAACTATGTCTATGCCCAGTTGACGAAAAGTTGTGACCCTATCCTCCAGGCTGCTAAGCCAAGGCAATTGACCATCAGGATGCAACACTGATTGGGGATGGGGATTGAAGGTAACTACTCCGCTAAGCAAGTTCCTCTCTGCTGCTCGCCGCTGCAGTCCTTTTAGCAGGTAGCGGTGCCCGGCATGGACACCGTCAAACACGCCTATGGTAAGGAATGTCTCCCCCTGAGGAGTTATGTTGGCTAGCTCCCGCTCGATTTCCATGGTCACTGGTCTTAGTGTTGGCTCTTCGCGCTTTGAGCAGCTAATTGTCTATTTTTGGCTTGGGCTATCGGTAGCAATTGAGACATTAAGAGGCGAAAGCTATCAAAGTTGAGTGATTGGGGACCATCCGCAAGCGCCATGTCGGGATTAGGATGTACTTCTATGAGAAGTCCGTCTGCCCCGGCAGCTACTGCTGCTAATGCCAGGGGCGGTACCAGGTACCACTTGCCCGTAGCGTGACTAGGGTCCGCGATAATGGGCAGATGGCTGACCTTCTCGATAATTGGTATTGAGCTAATGTCCATAGTGTTACGGGTATGGGTCTCAAACGTTCTGATACCTCGTTCGCAAAGAATAACCTGTTCATTTTCTTGAGCAAGAATATATTCGGCGGCCAGCAGCCACTCTTGAATAGTAGATGACAAACCGCGTTTAAGCAATACTGGCTTCCTTGTTTTGCCGACCTCGTCGAGCAGGATGAAGTTTTGCATGTTTCTGGCGCCGATCTGAAGTATATCTGCGTATTTGGCTACTAAATCAACCTGGTCCGGCGACATGACTTCGGTAATCACCGGCATCTTGTTTTCCTTTCCTACCGCGGCCAGTATTTTCAGTCCTGTTTCCCCTAACCCCCGAAAGTCGTAAGGCGAAGTACGTGGTTTGAAGGCGCCCCCGCGCAGCACACTGGCACCGGCGGCCTTGACTGCCTGAGCAGTGGCTAGGAGTTGCTCCTCGCTTTCTATGGCGCAGGGACCAGCCATGACGATTATTTCACCGCCCCCAATGGCTACGCCCTTTACCTCGACTACCGTATCTCGGGGGTGAAACTCCCGACTGGCTAGTTTGTAGGGCTTGCTCACGAGTAGAACTTGTTCTACCCCGGGGAGCAACTCTAAGGCATCACGAAGCTCCGTGAAAACTTTGCCCAACACGCCGATAACGGTATGGTCGACACCTTCTGAGATGTGTGCTTCTAGACCGAAGTCTTCGATTCGCTTTGTGACTTTGCTGATGTCATCAGGCCTGGAGTTAGTCTTCATGACTACAATCATGTCTTGCCTCCAATCGCGGGTGATGGTTTGTCCTTCAACTTCTTTGCCTCTCCTAAGTAAACATGTGTAATTTCATCGGATCCCTTCTCTGTGTTTACGAGCATGAGGACTCTCAGACAGCGGGGTAACGCACCGGGAACATTCATTTCATGTCCACAGAGCAAAGCGAGGTCGGATGGCCATCCCAGCTCTCTTGTCGCCGCAGCAGGAAACTCAGCATCTAAGTCTGGCGTCGTGGTGAAAAGAATAGCGGCGATATCCTTAGTTTCAATTTCGTTGGTCTTGACCATTTTCGAAAGCAGCTTCTCAGTGGCTGATAGGATGCTTTTTCTACTGTTTGCTGAAACCGCGATAGCCCCTCTGATGCCACGGCACTGCAATTTAACACCTCTCCTTTGAGATTTAAGCTAATAGCCTATCTTAATTCTCATCCTTCGTCAAGAAAGCTCACTTTGATGACAGGATAGGCTGAGGCAATTGCGTTTCGTGAACAAAAAAGCCGCTCTTGTACTGCGGCCGGCTCAACCAATATGAAGGATTGGTTTTAATGATACCATTGACTGCTGCATGCTTGTCTAGTAGCATGCTGCGGTGATAACATGGAAGTGGACATTCTTCACTTCTGTTGGTAATGTCTGTGTTCTCTTGATATGGAGAGAGAGAAATTTGAAGATCTGGTGACGAAGGCAATCGAGAGTTTGCCACTGGAATTTCAACGCAAGCTGGAAAATGTTGATGTCGTGGTAGAAGAGTGGCCCACAGCAGTGCAACTGAGACAGGCTAAGACAAAGAGCCCTGGGCAACTCCTTGGCCTTTATGAGGGTGTGCCTCGAAACAGGCGAGGGCGAGGGTACGGATTAGTCTTGCCTGATAAGATAAGCATCTTTCAAAGGCCCATAGAAGCGCAATGCCGCTTTGGCTATGAAATTGAGGCAAAGGTGGGGGAAGTTGTGCGCCACGAAATAGCACACCACTTCGGTGTTGATGAAGAGACTTTGCGGAAAATAGAGGTTGAGAAACGCAAGAAAAAGTAGTTTCCCAATTCATCGGGCAATTGTGCCTGATGAATTGGGTACCTACGTCTGTATCTGGCGTTTTTGAAAGGTTTGAAGATGTTTAAGAGAGTGTTTCGCAGATATTTTCCTTTGATACTTATACTGTGGATTCTTTTTGTGTTGTATCCCAATCCTGTGAACTTGATCGTCAGTATCCAAAGGGTTCTCAACTTTGATGCTGACCCTGGCGCTGTTGAGTTTATGCTGAATGATCTTCCATCTGACCCTGCAGAGATAGAGAAAACAGTCCTTGCTAGAATACCTTATCACCGTGATTGGGAACTTTATGACATGCCTTGGTATTGTCCAACCGTGAAACAGATATTGGAGCACGAAGGAGGAGATTGCAAGGCCCGAGCTCTGGTTTTGGCATCCGTTCTAGAAGCGAAAAATATCTCCTATCAAATCCGTTCATCTCCTATGCATATCTGGGTAGACTACGAGCGTAAGCAGGAGACTTCAATTGAGAATCCTCAAGTCGAGTTTTATCAGTACGATCCCGAAACAGGTGGAAGGCAATTCCAGGTTCCCAGCATTAGTCGGGGCGAATTGATGGACTCCTTGCAGCAGCAATTTTGGAGTCCTATGCCGGATGGCAGAAAAGCGCTTCTAATTTCTGGTTTAGTAGCGCTGGTAGCAGCCAGGGTGATTTTGCGCAAGAAGAGAGCTGCCCAGTTAGTAGAGAATTAGAATGCTCCAGGAGATAAGAAAGAGGCAATGGAAGAAGCTCCGTTCGTTGCCCAACCACTCAGAATGTGTGACGCATCACATCTTACCGATGAGGATATCGAGCCCAGTCTCGGGGATCGTCTTCATCGGCGGCTGGTTCTGTGAAATAGCTAAGGGATTTTCCCAAGGCGCTGGCTATTCGTTCCAGGTTGGTGAGGTAAAGTCGTCTCTTGCCCAGTTCGTAGTTGGACAAGGCTGCCTGCGTGCAACCTAATCTGGCTGCCAATTCCTGTTGAGTTATGCCAAGCTCCTCTCTGGCTTGCTGAATTCTCATGCCGATGCTGGGAGGGACCACATGTGGATTCTATCACTTTTTGTGCTACGGTGGAAGGATTTTTATAAAGTATATAACGGCTTGTTATAAATCCTATTGACAAGGTTACTATATGTTGTTATGTTACTGATAACAAATCGTTATAACGGAGGAACAAAATGAAAGTTAGCAAAGATGTCTGGAAATTCTATCAAGAGCACCTCGGTTACAGTGATAAGGAAATGAAGAAATTCAGAGAAAATCCCAGAAACGAGGACGTTATTTCTAAGGCACCGGCATTGTTGAACAAGACGATTGTTATAGAAGTAGTGGAATCACACGGATGTAACAGTCGGCACAAAGTGGGTGATAGGTTCTATTTTGACGGTGCCGGGAATCTGCTGACCAAGCTTTGTCCGAAAAGAATCTGTTTTGGTGCCCTGCATTCCATGCCGACACTAATTTATGCGGCACAGGAGTTGTTCTATGCCGATGTGGACCCTAACGAGATGCGGTTCAAACGGATAGGGTGTGTTGATGTGGGCGTTAACTGCGGCGGCTGGGGGCATGTTGTCATGGAAGTGCGGGTGGAGGAGCGCAAGCGAGAGTGAGTCGTAGATGTTTGGGTAGTGCAGACAGGGAAAACGCCGAACATGAAGACACTCGAGAAAGATGAGCCAAAGGAAATCTTAATCAAGAACTGGATGACTCATGACGCCATGTGGTTCTATCACTGCTTACAGGAATGCGGTATTGAGAGGACGAACAAGATAAACAAATCTGCTGTCAGGGCCATGGGAGTCATAGAGATCAAAAGAATCCAGAACGCCTTAGGCGTGGATAGGGTGAGAACATTCGAGGATTTCAAATTGCTGAATGACGCTATTTGGGGCATAGTCAAAGGGGAGTTTATGAGATTCTCCTATGGGTATCCTGCGAAAAACGTTTTCCGTGGTGATTTTGAGAAATGCTTTGCTTATGAAGGAATAAAGCAATTAGGTGGCATTGGGCAATACCAGTGTGGTATTTTTGAAAGAATCTATGGCTGGTTTGACGGCCTGGGAATGAGATACAGTGTCTCTCCGCAGGTGAGTGGCTGTATGATGCACACAGACGGCAAATGTTTCAGAGAGATCACCTTTTCTTTAGACAAGTAGTCAAACGGTGGTGGAGGGTGATCAGCGAGCTATCTGTAAGGAGGTTCCTGGGGTATGAGTGCGAAAAAAGTCAAGCTTACGGCGCAACAGAAAGAGAAGCTGCTGCGCAATATATGGCTGCTACATGACGGCAGGTGGTTTGTGAAATCGGTGGAACAGTTTGGTTTCGATACTGCCACCAAGCTGAATCTCGCTGTAGTCAGGTCCATAGCCAGGACAGAAATAAAACAACTGCTAGCCGAGACCGACTTTGGTGAGGTCAGAAATATAGAGGATCTACAAGCATTGATGGAGATTGCCTCTCTTCTTTATTTCCCCGAAGAACACAAGTATGAATTTAAGGTAGTGGACAAGAACATGTTCGTGGGGCATGTACTGGAATGCTATGTCTATAAGATGGTGAGTAAGGCGGGGATGACAGCTATTCACCGGTGTGCGGCAAAGCTGAGATTCGATTCCTGGTGCCAGGCTATGGGGCTTGATGGAGAGGTGACAAACGAGAAAGACACCAACAACTGCAATGGGACTTGCGAAATCCTTTTTAAAATCAAGTGGTGATGTAGAGCAGGAAATCAAGATACCCACGGGTGGGTAAGATGCCGAGAACAGCAAGGGCTCAGTTCATTGGACAGAAAAACTCAGATTGTGGCATCTCGTCCAAATAGGAGTTCATAGCTGAGTCCATGCGGACATACCCATGTTTGTCCAGTGGTGAGTAGATACAAACCAGCCTGAATCACCACTGGTTTGTTGTAGAGTATTTCAGTCTTTTCGGAGCTTCTAGAAACAACTTCAACACACGCCAGTGCATATGCAAAACGCAATGACGCTTGTGCCCAGTAATGTGGAGTATCTCTAAACCAAGATGTTTCGTTGAGAAGACTTTTCCCATCTGCCGCCCCTCTATCAATCATGCTCCAATTATATCTTAAAGTACTTCCCATTTGTCATAATCCCAGACTAAGCAATTCACACAGCGTTCTGAGCATGCTATACTCCTGTCAACAACGTCCTGGAGGAACATTACTTTGGTGAACCGTAGCAAGACAAGTCCATCAAAAGAATATTGTGACTACTGCAAAGATTATCATGACTTTGTTTTTCCTGATGACCTATTTGAATCAATTGTCAATCATGAAGTCGTGGTATTTGCCGGTGCTGGAATTAGTACGGAAGGTAGAAACGTCTTCCCCTCGACTTTATACCAAGACATACTTGCAGAAATAGGACATTCAACCGATAATCTTCCATCTTTCTCACAAGCCATGAGTGAATTCTGTAGGAGGAAAGGAGGGAGACGTGAACTGATAGAACGAATAACTGAACGAATAGATTATGTGCGTTCCTTCCCCAAGCTATATAGCAGCGCAGTGAGATGCCACCGACTTTTGGGAATGATACCCTGTATCGACGAGATAGTCACAACCAATTGGGACGACTTCTTTGAAACGGAATGTCATGCCACTCCCTTTGTTTATGAACCGGACATGGTGTTTTGGGGAAAACCTGGGAGAAAAGTATTGAAACTGCACGGCTCCATCAACAATCTCGGGTCGATGGTAATTACATCACGAGATTATGACGAACGGTATAACTCTATTAGTACCGGCCTGGTTGGGAGTCAATTAAAACTACTGATAGCAGCAAAGACGCTACTATTTGTTGGTTATTCATTTACCGACGAAGATTTTAATAGATTGTACTCCTTTGTGCGTTCTCAACTGGGTGACTTTATGAGGAAGTTCTATATTGTTACTCTAGACAAATCTAATGATGGCAAATGGAAAGACTTGGGTCTTACGCCAATCTACACTGCAGCGGAGTATTTTCTTCAAGTACTCATTCACAAACTCCAGGACCGGGGATGTTTTATATCGGTTGACATCATTAACGTTGTCCAAACGGCACTCGATTTTACAGTAGTCCAGCATCTCCTACTGAGCAGCAAAACAAAAATGGCCAAATACCCGGAGGTCATCTTTTGTCTCAGTTATCAGGATGGCTTGATTAATGCCTTCGAACGTTTCTTGCATCATGTTCAATACGGCGAATCTCTTTGCACAAATGAAATTCTACACGCATTGAAAACCCATGACAGACTGCTCAAGCAAAAACAAGCACGGAAGAAATGGTACGATGTCGCTTATCTTAAGGGTTATCTTAACGGATATACTTTCGTAATTGCCGATGAAGACATAAGGCAATGCATCCCATACTACTGGGATTTAGGCGTGAATGAAGGATTCTACACCTTCAAGGAATATAAGAAATCACTTACAACTACTCAGAGAAAACGCAAATCAATAAGTCAATACGCTTCACAATTTGTTAAGCGATATCCACATCCGGATACAATTGTGCACCACACTCCATTCTTGTAGCTAGCAGCTTTGTTCCATCCACCCACGAACTCCGCAAATAGAACGATAAAGCTACCTTCATCTTCGTACTAGCTCGCTTTTCTTCAGCTGGAGTTTTGCTCATAGCCTATCTGTATTAAACCTCCCGATGTTTGACCTACGATGACACAGTAACGTACGCATGGAACGGCTAACATCCCGATGCCTGTGTGATAGTAACGGGCCAGCGGCTTGTGCGATTCCATACTCTGGAAGCTGAAAGAAACACTGCAACCATCCTTGTTTATGCTCACTTAAAGGGCTGCTATACTTAGCATTGCATGGCAGTAATTGAGACATTTGGCCTTTCTCGACACTTCGGGAAAACCGCCGCAGTCGAAGACCTGACCCTGACAATCGAAGCTGGTGAAGTTCTAGGCTTTCTCGGTCCCAATGGAGCAGGGAAAACAACCACCATTCGAATGCTGGCCGGAATGATCGCACCCACGAAAGGTTACGCCATCGTGGCTGGACATAGAACTGACCGGGATGTGGAGCAACTGCATGAAATCATCGGCATACTTACACAGACGCCCGGTTTATACGATCGGCTTAGTGCAAGGCGCAACCTGGAATATTTCGCCAGTTTCTATCCATCCATTGAGTTGCAGTTTCAGGTGGAGAAATACCTCAAACTCATGGGTCTGTGGGAGAGACGCGATAGCAGGGTCGGCACATTCTCAAAGGGAATGAAGCAGAGACTGGCGCTGGCCCGGGCTCTGGTACACGAGCCGAAGGTGTTATTTCTGGATGAGCCCACTGCGGGACTAGACCCCGAAGCAGCAGGAGAAGTACGTCACTTGATTCGCACCCTGCGTGAGGAAGGACGCAATATCTTTCTCTCTACTCATAATCTCAATGAGGCGGAAGTGGTCTGCAGCCGTATTGCCGTGATTCATACCAGACTTCTGGCTCTGGATACCCCGGAGCAACTGCGGAGGCGCTTCTTCCGACGCCAGATAGTCGTACAACTGGAAGCTTTAGATGCAAGAGTGATGGAGGTGGTAAAAAAGCTCTCATTTGTTCAAGAAGTCCGCTGGGAAGGCAGTCAGCTTATCCTGGAACTGAGCGACTCGGAGCGCAACCGCCCTGAGCTGGTGAAGGCAATTGTGGAAGCAGGAGGCAGGGTGATTGGTGTCTCTGAAAAGCAGTACCCGCTTGAAGACGTTTACCTAAGACTTATCCGTGAGGAGAAAGGGAATGAGTCGTAGGCGGATCCGGAGCATTTTGCTGAAGGAGTGGGCACTGCTGTTTACAGACGTCAACAGCGCTCTTATCGTCACGCTAGTTCCGTTGTTAGTTGTGGGGCAGGGGATAGTTTACATCTGGCTAGCTTCTAAGTTCGCGGGTGGGAGCATGTTGACCACTCAAGTGTTCCAAATTGCCCTGCAGAAACTTGTGGTGGCAATACCTGGCGTAGCTCAGCTGCCAGCCAATGAGCAGCTTCTTGTGCTTCTACTCAATCAGTTCAACTTCTTCCTGCTGCTCATTCCAACCATGACTGCAATTAGCGTGGCGACCTTTAGCATCGTTGAGGAAAAGCTCTCTGGTAGTCTTGAGGCTCTCCTGGCGACACCGGTCAAAACGTGGGAGCTCCTGTTAGGCAAGGCGCTGGCGGGAGCGATACCGGCCCTGGTGATGACCTGGATCTCGGCCGGGGTCTTCTTGCTGGTGGCATTGGGATTGGGCTGGGGAGACCTGAGCCGATTCGTGGTCACAGCCGGATGGTTTCTTACCTTATTCCTGCTTACCCCTGCGGTGGCGATTCTGAGCTTCATGCTGGGAGTTGCTGGCTCTTCACGTGCAAAGGAGCCCCGGGGCGCGCAGAACACAGCTCTGATTATCGTCCTGCCCGTACTGGCTCTCATTGGCATTCAGATCACCGGAATTGTGTGGTTCACGCCTTTGCTGATTCTCTTGCTGGCGCTGGCGATTGGCATTGCGGATTTCATCTCACTGCGGACTGCGGTTCGTCTGTTCCGAAGGGAATCCATAGTTGTCCAGTGGCGGTAATCCTGAGAAGTGAGCATTCTAATGGCTTCTGCAACTCGCTAGTCTGAAGGCTGAGCGAAACGCTTGAAAACCATTCGTGTTTATACTCACTTAGGAGGCTGTTATACTTAGCGGTGCGCGGGCGTGGCACCGAGAGAATTGATGTGAGTGAACGTAGAGCGGCGTTTTCTAAACCTTTAGCCTTCTTTTGGCTACTGCGCCTTAATCGCACCGTGATGGTGGCAATGATTACCGGTGCGGCAGCCGTCGCTGCCACCGCCGGGGTGACAACCGCGATACGGATTGCATTGGCAGGTTGGTGTCTGGCCGTGGGTGGCTTCTCTCTAGACTTCTATGCTGACCGGGACCTGGATGCCAAAGGACCTCGGGCAGAGATGCGCCACAATCCTCTCACGGATGGCTCTCTGTCTCCAGCGACGGGGCTCGCATTCTCAATGACTTTCATCTCTGTTAGCTTCGTTGTGACACTTCTGGTTGCCCCGCGGGCTCTGCTGCCATGGGGTATCATTCTGGTCATCATTGTAGGCTTGGCACTACATCTTTTTGAGCGTCCTCTAGCTCGTGCACTCAGTTTGGGCTTGCTGCAAGGCCTGTATGCGCTTATGGGTGGTGTGACCGGCCGACTGAGCCCAGGGTTGTGGCTTTTGGCCGGCATGTTTTTCCTTGCTATGTTTGGTGGACGAGGGATGATAGATATCCGTGACTTCCCGCAGGATAAAGTTACTCGCGTGCGGACTCTGCCGAAGCGCTATGGAGTAAGACGCACTGCACATTTCACGGCAATCTGCTTGCTCATTGCGTATGCTCTGAGCCTGGCTGCTTACTTTACAGGTGAATTCGGCCCAATCTATTTGTACCTTGATGTGGCTTTTATCGCCGTTGGTTCAGTGTGCGCGTGGCTTTTCGCAACTCGTCCCAGCCCGAGGCTGGCCTACATTCTGACTCTTGTTTGCATGATGGGTATGGGATCTCTCATTTGCCTGGCTATGATCCTAGGTAGCATGTAGGGGTAAAGATATCCTGTTCTTTGTGAGCAAAAAGACTTCGTATGAAAAACAGGGTTGAGGAGTTAATCTCAACCCCCTTCGATTTGAGTAAGACTTTAGCCACCCTTAATTACTATGTGGTGCTAGGCTGACTGTTGTCTCTGAAAAGCCCAAAAGTAGACACAAGCATGAGTAAGGGCTACAATTTGGTTTCTGTGCCAGCGTAGCTCAGGGGTAGAGCAACGGTTTCGTAAACCGTCGGTCGTCGGTTCGAATCCGACCGCTGGCTGGGGGTAATATGAGTAAATTTGTAGATAAACTGCAGAATCTTTCGAAGTCTTCAACCTCGCCCATAGGTTTTCATCCCGCTGTCTCCGAGGTAAAAAGTCCCTCAATGTTGCTTATTGTGGGACTGTCTGGAGTACAGGTCAAGGAAGCCAAAATCGTGGCTGAAGTCCATGCCGATGCCGGGTTGGTAATGAGTGAAGGCACAAGCAGCAAGACTATTGGGCAAGTGGTCGAAGGTGTTGGTGATGTCCCGCTGGGAGTATTTGTGAAAGGCATGAACGAAAAAGAAATAGATGAACTTGCGAGCTTGGGCTGCGACTTTGTGGTCTTTGATATTAAGGGAGCGGCGGGAATCCTCAGCGAAAGAGAAGTGGGCAAATTCTTGATGATAGAGCCTTCGTTAGATCAGGGCCTTGTGAGAGCTATTAATGGCCTTGAAGTGGATGGTGTGTTCGTGAATGGAGGCGGGAATTCTTTTGTGGCTGTGGAGCACCTGCTTGTGTGTCGGAGGTTCGTCGAACTGTTGGAGAAGCCGGTCATCATGGTTTTGCCTTTTTTGGCTACAAGGGAGGAACTGACAAGTCTATGGCAAGCTGGAGTAGATGGCATAGTGACTCCCTCAGCGCAGTCGGGTGAAGCATTGGCCGAGCTAAAGAAGAAGGTTGGCGACCTGCCCAGAGGAACCAGAGGTCGGCGAGCCAGGGCAGGTGTAATGCTCCCTCATTACGGTGGAAGTGTGGCTGGCGGGGAAGATGAGGAGGATGAAGAATAAGAGGAAATCTGGCCCGAATCCGGTTTTGCCCTAAGTAAATCATGGAAACAAGCCTGGGCCTATTCCTATTATCGGCAGCAGGAGTTTCTCTCAGTGGCGTTATGTTACCCGGACCGATGACTGCGGCTACCATAGCCAAGGGCTATAGTGACAGACACGCTGGTGCCTGGATTGCTGCCGGACACGCTGTTATCGAGATACCACTCATAGCTTTGATCTACTTTGTCGGGCAGTCTATTCGCTCTGCTCAAGCGGACAAAGTCATATATATCGTCGGTGGCTTGGTGCTGCTTTACCTAGGTTTTCGCATGTTTCGAGGCACTCGTGAGACACCTGGTGCAGTGGGTGGTCTACCAGCCAGCTCTTTAGTAACAGGCATTGTCATTACGGGAACCAATCCGGCTTTCTACATATGGTGGGCGACTGCCGGTGCAGTTTTGGTATCCGGTGCTGCTAAGTTCGGGCCTGTCGGTGTCATTTTGCTTGCTGTAGTGCATCTGCCTAGTGATTTCGTGTGGAGTGAATTCCTCTCCGTAGGTACATTCGAGTCAAGGCGGTGGTGGACACAGAGGGTGCAAAGGATTGTGTTTAGCGTTTGTGCTTTGATTCTAGCTGGCTTTGGTGTCTGGTTTTGCGTTAAGGCATTTCCATAAACTCAAGGGACATTCTGAGTTGCCTGGAAATACTTCCCTTCAGTCTTTATGGATGGGGCAATAAGCATCTTGACCTTGTGCATTTCTTTGATGGTTCGGGCACTACATACTCCCATTCCGGTGCGCAGAGCGCCAACGAGGTTTTGAGTGCCGTTGGTGACGGTAGTGGGACCGAAGAGGATTTGCTCTAATGAACCGGTAGTGCCAACTCTAACGCGTGTTCCTCTAGGCAGAGCCGGATGGGAATGGGACATGCCCCAGTGATAGCCTTTGCCTGGCGCTTCTGTCGCTTGAGCCAAAGGCGAGCCAATCATTACAGCGTCGGCACCGGCGGCAAATGCTTTACATAAATCACCACCTGTGCGAATACCGCCATCTGTTATCACTGATACGTATTTACCACTCTCTTTGAGATAGGCGTCTCTGGCAGCGGCACAATGCAGAGTGGCAGTTATCTGAGGAACTCCAACGCCAATGACCTCACGGGTGGTACAAGCAGCTCCGGGTCCCACTCCAATCAGTACGCCATCAACTCCTGTTCTCATTAGCTCTAGTGCTGCGCTATAGGTACAACAATTACCCACTATGATGGGCAAGCCCACTTGTTGGCATAGCTCAGGCAGGATAAGTCCCCGATAGCTTTTGGAGATGTGCCGGGCTGTGGTGACGGTAGATTGCACGACCAGTATGTCCATTCCAGCATCCTTGGCTATGGGCGCGAACCGTTTTGTGTTGGCCGGAGTTACGGATACGGCGCAGATGGCCCCAGCCTGCTTTATTGCTCCAATGCGTTGGCTGATGAGCTTTTCCTTGATAGGCTCGGAGTAAATTCTTTGAAGAAGGGAGGTGACCTCTTTTTCAGGGGTTCGGGCGATTTGGTTCAGGACCTCCTCGGGGTTTTCGTACCTTGTTTGTA
>JALHUO010000021.1 GCA_022866545.1 Dehalococcoidia bacterium
ATCGGTGGCTCAAAAGCTACCATCACCCTGGATATTTACGGCTATAAAGGGTAAATCAACATGGCGAAGAGAGCTACCACTTTATTCATCAGAGATACCGGCATCAACCTGCTGGTCGTCAGGGGCGACAAGATAGAAAAATGGGCCAGCATGCCGCTGGACCCCGGTCTGGTCAGCCAGGGGCTTATTGTTGATGAGGCCCAGGTAGCCGATAAGGTCAAACAGCTATTCAACGAGACAGGAGTCAAGGCAGACAAGGTCATCACCGCTTTAAGCGGGCATGATTCTCTGTATCGTATCATCTCTCTTCCGGAGTTGCCTGACGCTGTGCTTCCCGAGGCGATAAGGCGTGAGGCCAAGAGAACGATACCAACGCCTCTGGAGGAGGTCTACTTTTCATACCAGCGGCTTCCTTCTTTGACCAAGGGAGAAAGTCGCATTTTCCTGGTCACCTTCCCGCGTAATCTGGTTGATGCTCTGGTCAGAACGCTGCGAACGGCTGGTGTTAAACCGTATATCATGGACCTGGCTCCTCTGGCCTTGTGCCGGATTTCGAACGAGCCGCGGACAATCATTGTCAATGCTCGGTTGGACCACCTGGACGTTATAGTCGTGGCGGATAGACTGCCCCAGGTCATTCGCAGGTTGGTCCTGCCCGGGGAGGCCGAATCCCTGGAGGAAAGGCTGCCGCTTATCGCTGAAGAGTTCAACAGGACCGTAGCCTTCTATAATTCCGGCCACATGGAAAAGCCTTTAGATACGACCGTGCCTGTGTATGTCTGCGGCGACCTGGCGGAAAAGCCGGAGACCTGGCAGTCAGTGATCAGCCGGGCAAACTATCGGGTGTCACCGTTGCCCTCGCCTGTGGAATTGCCCGAGGGCTTGAACTCCAGCGAATTCATGGTGAATATCGGCCTGGCTCTCAAGGAGCTGCTGGAAGAAAAAGAAGGAGACAACTTTTCAACGGTGAACTTCAATGCCCTGCCCGCGGCCTATGTGCCGCCACGTTTCTCTATGTTCCGGGTCCTGGTCCCCGTGGGCGCCGTCATCGGTATCGGCCTGGTTGTTCTGGGCGTGATTCTCATCCTGAACGGCCGTGCCAACATGGGGGCATTACAGTCCGATGTGACAGCCACTGAGCACAGCGTTGCCCAGCTGCAGAGTGAAGTAGCGGTATTGAATACGCAACTTGCGTCAGTGGGAGCTGCTGCCGACGGAATTAGGACCGAACTCGCTGCCATGGAACGAGGACGGACGAGCATTTATGAGGATTTGCGTGAAATAGTCAACCTGGCGGAAGGGAAGGTGTCCCTGAGGAACGTCAGCCATGGGGGCGCAGTGATAACCGTGACCGGGACGGCTTCAAATGTGGATTCTCTTTACGGTTATGCGCGAGATTTAAGAGAAAGTCCCAGGTTCTCGAGCATCTGGGTTTCTAGGGTTGGGAGCGGGTTCAGCTTTGAGTTCTCCCTGACAAAGTAGGGTTATCTACAGAAGGATGTCGAGGGTAATACTATATGTCTATTACTAACGGCTTATTGACAGTATGGGTGAAGAGAGCTTAGACTGTACTGTAGATATAGTTAAATATACTATAGAGAAAAGAACACATGGACGTTTTTGCACTGCTCAGGGTAGGTAAATCAAGGCGGGCAAGCGATTTACACATGGTCGCCGGCAGCCCGGCAGCCTTCCGCGTAGACGGGTCTCTGGAGTCGGCCAACGGCATAGCTCCACTGACCACGGAGGACATAAGCGAAGCATTTCTTCAGCTAACCACGCCTGAGGAGAGGGAACATTTTCACCGCCAACTGGAGCTTGACTTTGGCTATACAATGCCCGACGTCGGTCGTCTGCGCTGCAATGCCGCTCAGCAGCGGGGGTCCATCAGCCTGGCGGTGCGCCTGCTGCCGCACAAGATTCCCACGATAGATGAGCTGGAGCTGCCCCAACTATGTAAAGAGCTGGCCATGAAGCCCAGAGGACTGGTAATAGTTACCGGACCTACCGGCAGCGGTAAAAGTACCACCATAGCAGCCATGATTCAGCACCTGAATAATCATGCGAATCGCCATGTGATCACCATTGAAGACCCTATTGAATACGTTCACCCGGGCATTAAGTGTTCTGTGACCCAGCGTCAATTGGGCGCCGATACGCTGTCCTTTGCCAATGCCCTCAAGCATATCCTGAGGCAGGACCCCGATGTGATTGTGGTCGGGGAGATGAGAGACCCGGATACGGCTGATGCTGTTCTTACCGTAGCTGAGACCGGGCACTTCATATTGACCACCGGCCATGCCCCCAGCGCCACCCAGGCCATGGAGAGAATAATAGACCTGTTTCCACCGCACCAGCGCCACCTGGCCCAGACACGGCTGGCTTCCCTGCTTGTGGCTGCCTTGTGTCAGACACTGGTGCCCCGGGCCGATGGCGCAGGGAGGGTAGCTGCGGTAGAAATTATGCTGGGCAATCCGGCAACGAAGAGCTTGATTCGGGAAGGCAAAATCTACCAGTTGCCCAACGTCATCCGTACCCACCGCGACATAGGCATGATTTCGCTTGACGAAGCCCTGGTCGCCCTCTATCTCAAGGGACAGATCACCGGCAAAAGCGTGCTTGAGTTCTGCAACGACCGCACGGAAGTGGAAAAGCTCGTCGGCAAGATAAAAATATAGTCAACCCCTCTGACACAACCACGTCCCGAAACTCAAAATCCAAAGTCCAAACAAAGTCCAGATTCCAAAATCCGAATGTCCAAATACCGAAGCTACTTCTTTGCCCACCTCTCCCCCTTTAAGTAAGGGGGATATAACGGGGTTATTTCCACGACCGTCATAACTCCCCCGCCTGCCAAAGAATTTGTTCGGCGGGCAGGCCTGACCCCTCTTATCCTTCGACTTCGCTCAGGACAAGCCTTAAGAGGGGAAGGGTTTACTTGGTGGTGCCTTTCATCATTGCGAGCCCTTTCCTTCTTGTCATTCTGAGCGCAGCGAAGAATCTCATCTCCTGTCATGGTAAGCTCCGCGTGGCAATCTCATGCGCTGAATTCAAACCGATTGTAGTACGACCTTTCAAGGTCGTGCCGTCCCTCCATTGCACGAGGCTGAAGCCTCGCACTACATCTGCTGCGCCTTCTTTTTTGTCATTCTGAGCCGAAGGCGAAGAATCTCGTTTTCTCCGGGCGTAGACTCCGTCTGGTAATCTTCACTGCCGCCGGCCTCATAAGGGCAGGCGCACTATGTCATTGCGAGCCCCGACTTGTCGGGCGAAGGACCGTCGTTGGATCACTTCTGGAAATCACCTTTTGTACGCTTCGCCCCTCGGAGATACTCTGAACACCAGCATGGTTCTATTGAACTTCACAAATAGCACTCTATACTTGCCAACTCTAATCCTGTAAACATCCTTCTGGCCTCCCGCAGGCTTTAAATCCAGCTCTAAGCCTTCAGATAACCTGGAAAGAGCAATATCAACCAGGCTCCTGTATTCCTTTGGCAGCCTTTTGTACTGCTTAGCTGCTTCTTTCGCGAACTTTATTTCAAATCTTTCCAATTGACAACCTCACCTTTGTCATGCTCCTTCAGAGCCTCCTTATACGATGTTTCCTCTTCGTCAGTTAAAGGAGAGGTATCACTTTGGATCAACATCTTTGCAAATATGTCTACTAGAGTACCTTCAGGTAACCCTTTAAGCATCGCTACAATGCTGTCTTCAGATATCGAGACTGTCTTGGCCATTTTACACCTCCGTTGGCATCGATATTATATCATCCCTACGTGTCTGCGGCGACGACGGAGCAAATGTCACTGTGATCTCTGCGCGAGAAATCCTGAACGCCAAACCAGTTCAGGCCCTTAAACATCAAACCGGCTTTTCCCTTAGATGCCCCCTTAAGATGAGTGCTCCCTGCATAGATCTCCCCCTCAAAGTAAGGGGGACAAAGGGGGTTATCTCCACAATTCTCATAACTCCCATTTCCCCTCCTGGCTTAAGAGGCGAAACGTTGGGAGAATTGATGAAGCCAGGTTGGTCACGTGCCAACCGCGTCTAGCGCCTCGAGTTTTGGTCATTTGACCTTTGGACTTTGTTTGGGTCTTGAGCTTTATCATTTGATATTATTTGAGATTTTCTCCGTGTCGTAGGGGCGGGGCTTGTCCCCGCCCTCTCAACCGCAGGCGGAGATAAACTCCGCCACTACATTCACCTGGAATCCGAATGATCCCTCTCGCTTGACCTGCTCGCCGTAATACTTCAGCAGGCGAGTGGGAGAGGACTGAGAACCTGTCTTGAGCCTATCGAAGGATGAAGGTGAATTACTCCCCTCACTGGCAGTGTCTCCCGCTAGGGGAGAGACGACTGGTACTGTCTTTCGGCACTTCGGCTTTGTCATTTGATATTGTCTGGTGGGGTTTGGGGTTTGATGCTTGGGATTTAGCCTTTCTCGTGCCGACTACTGACTACGAACCTCTGACCTCTGATTCCTGTATCCTGACCCCTGTCTACTTGTCCACAAAAAACGCTACCGGCGGAGCCCGCTAATGCTGACTCCGCCGGTAAGATGCTTCTTAATTACCTTTGTTACACTGCTTGTAACTGAGTCCAGTTGCCAGTACCACTGGAAGCATCGTACAGCCAGTAGTTGGCGCCGGGGGCAAGTAAGGAGAGGTCGGGGTAGGTACCGTAGATAACCAAACCACTAGTCGTAACGTTCCAGGCTCCCTTGAGTCCAGCTAGGCCGCCCTGCAGGTAGTCTGTCAGGTCAATCACAGGGACGTTAGTATTGATTATTGCGGCGGCAGTGGTGACCGGGCCCCCCGTAACAGCTCCCACTCCCTGCTCAGCCATAGCGGCGTATGCACCTTGCTGAACAGTGCCCAGTTCACCCTGGGCAGCACCTTTTTGTCCCACACCCAGGAATTTGGTGATGTTGGGGATTATGACTGCCGCCAGGATGCCCAGGATAGCTACCACGATGATTAACTCAATCAAGGTGAAGCCCTTCTCTCCTCTGTGGAGACACTTAAATACCGGATATTTTGTCTTTAACATGTTTTACCTCTTTTTCCTCCTTTTTTGTTTCTTCTGGATTCAGCCCCAGTAAGCTTTTTTGTGAGCACATTATATTGTAACCCTTTCTCACCTCCTTCGTTCTCTTCTGGATTTAGCTCCAGTGATTCATTTAGTCATAATTGAATAGTTATGATTATAGCGCAGCTTCCGTAGCAGTCAATCACCCAAGAGTAATAGGAGTGTAGTACCAGCCTCGAAACTCCTCCCTACCACGAATGCCAGATTCCAAAATCCAAATGCCAAAGCCCAAATGCCAAAATCCAAACAACAAACAAATTCCAGATTCAGAACGGTTCGCGGCAAGGAAAGGTAAGCTCGGCAATTACGCCATTGATGTCATTGCGGTGAGCCAAAGCCCTGAGCATGGCGAAGGGGAAGCGCGGCAATCCCCGTCGTGATGGTCCCAGGTACGACTGTAGTGCGACCTTTTAAGGTCGTGCGGTCTTGCGCTCGCTGTCATTCTGAGCGAAGCGAAGAATCTCATTGGTGGCAGGGGCATCGAGAGGTGTCATTGCGGTGAGCCAAAGCCCTGAGCATAGCGAAGGGGAAGCGTGGCAATCTGCTGGGTTTGGTCGACCTCACTGGGACTGTTTAGTCTGACTTTCTCAACCTTACGACAACAGGAGGAAGACCCGCGAAGGTGTCAAACAACAATAACGGCCACCGCGGAGCAACGTGTGCAAGTCATTAGAAATCCTGACGCTTGTGCCTGTGAGTTGCCCGGGCAGACTGATGCTCTAGGAATTACGCAATGGTGACGCGGAAGGTTGGTGTGGCTTGGGCTTCATCTACCTAATCTGTAGATCTTGCTCCTGTGACCCACATATTGAATTACGATCACCTCGCGTTCCGCGGTATAGACCACTCTCCAGTATCCTATTCGCAACTTGAATGTTCCCTTCAGTTCGCCGCCCAAAGGCTCGGGGGCAATGCTTTGGAGATTGTTAGAAAACCAGGTAACCTTCTTCAGAATCCTTCGGGCTATAGGCTTATCAAGCTTTTCCAGGTCTTCTAGTGCTCGCTCAGTCCACTCAATCCTGACCAATCCTGCTTGCTACCTCGTTATGTGGAATTCTAGCTGAGAGGTCTTCCAGACGCCTTCTCAGTTCTTCCTTGAATTCCTCCTTCAGTTCTAGCCCGGAGTCGGGGTCGCCGAGAACCTCCATAATCTTCTGCTCTATTAGATACTCCAACTCATCAATTGTCAGGTCCTTAACATTTCTCATTTCCACCTCCCATTCAATTGGATGACATCGCGCTGTCTTACTTATCTTCGTGAGCCACCCTACGTTGGCAGTAATATATCACCGTCTGAGAAAGCCGTCCAGTTGTTCTGCGGAAATCTCGTTCCATCGAGAGGTACTTTGTCGCCAGTACATCATTGTTGTGCTTCTCAATGACGAGGTGGGACATTCCGTGAGCGTGGAGTGCATGGGGAGAGCACTATCGTCCTCGTTCAGGACATTCCTATGTAGATTCTCATTCTCAGCTTGGAGCTCGTTAGGGGCAGATCAATCGCTGCCGCCGGGCCTTGGTCGCCTGCCACTGTCTGTCCGGACGGGTCAGAGCAAACAATCTCGCCTCTTTTCAGGACAGATTCCCCGTGGCAACCGTCTGTTTCGAGCGACACTGGTTGATCTCGATAAATCGACGGTTGCGATGGCGGCGCTGTGTTCTTGGTAATCACCAGGGGCCGCGTCGTCTCGAGTAGGGTGTGGTAATCTGTAACCGGGACGATTGACTGGTCTCCGTCGCCGGCGGAATCATCTGCATTCTTCATAGTACTAATGAACCATTACCTTTCGATAATAATAGTCGCAAAAAAGCGGCAAATCCCTCACTTCTATAGTACTTTCTGGGAGGATATGACCGGAAAACCCAAATGACAAAATCCAAAGGCCAAAACAAATCCAAATGCCAAAATCCAAGGGTCAAAACAAAGTCAAATGTCAAAGCTCAAATGACAAGCGAAATGCGAATGCGCAAGTGCAGGATCTACTTCCCGGCCAGAAGAATCGAGGCGAATATCAAGCTGAGCTCTTGGGCTTCCTTCCATAATTTCTGACACTCATCTCGCCGGGTGGGGTTTGCCTTGGCAGTCATCCTGAGCCAATGCTTTGTTTCCTTTGCCTCTTTCTTGCAGATAGAAATCTTATGTTGGAAATCTTTCCTGGATTCTGCTCCATCTGCTTCCATGTAGTTTGCCCCGATACTGGTGGCTGCTCGTACTATCTGGCTGATAAGCGGGCTATTGATGGGGTTTTGAGGGAAGGTCTTCACAAGTTCGATAATTGCTTCACCGAATTGTGCGGTTCGTTCTTCAAGATCGTACTTTCTTTTCCCATTTGGGTTTTGAGCTTCATTTGGCATTTGAGCTTTGTAATTGCGCGACGTTTGGGGTTCTGGGCTTGGGGTTTTCGATTTTCCTGCCTGGTTGGCTACAGTCGACTGACGGCCAGCACCCTTATCCCCTGGCGCTTGGCAAACTGCATGGCTTCCTTGGTTAGTCCCGGAACAGCAATGAAGACCTTGTCCAGAATGCCGGCATCATAAGCTTTGTCGTCGAAGTCGAATACTCTCTCCAGCCCCATAGGCTTCTCGTCCCTTTCGATGCCGACGGCAATACGATGGGTGATGATGCCTTCATCTTTGGTAGCCAGTATGTCCATGTTGTGGACAGCGCCTGACCGGCCTTTGACCTCAGTCTTCTCCTTTACTGTGTAGCCCTGTTTCTCCAGGTACTGCATAAGTTGTGATTTGGACTCAAACTCGAAGGGCTCACGCACTGTTTCCCGGGCCGGCTGGGCACGGCCGGTCAGTAGTATTTCCAGGTCCCTGGGTTCAAGCACTTTTATCCTCTGGTAGCTGGCGAATTTCCTCGCCTCTTCGCCTAGCTCAGGGATGACAATCAGTATTTTGTCGTGGATGCCGCTATCGTAGGCTTTGACATCAAAATCCAGTATCCTATCCAGTCCTATCCTCTCCCTGGCAATCTCAATCCCGATGGCGAGAGTGTGGGTAATTACGCCATCATCTCTGGTAGCCAGTATATCCAGGGAGTGTTCTGCGCCTGATCTCCCCCGCACCCTCGCATTTTCCGCTACCTTGTAGCCGTGCTGTTTTAAGAACTCAACGAACCGTAGTTTGGGTTGAAGTTCAAATTCCAGCCAGTTTCTCTTCGATTCATCAAAACTGTACGAGTAAATGACTATCTCTCCAACCTCATCCTCGGTGACGAGCGAGGAGCACTTCAGACAGCGCCACTTGATGAACGGCACGTTGAATACCTCGCTGCAATCGTGGCACTTGTACAGGACTCCCTGGCTCCGGTAGTCGGTGCCTATAGTCCGCAGCTCCATTCTGCACCTGGGGCATACATATTTTCCCTTGGCTGTAAACTCTTCCTCGATGCCGATGTATTTGCAGGCAAAGTGTTCGAGGATTCGCCCTCGCATAACATGCCCCGAGCCACATTTAGGGCAATGGGAGCTGGGTCTTAAGTTTACTCCCTGGCAGCGGGGACAACGGATGAGCCTGTCGAAGAAGCTCTTGGCCACGATGTCTCTGGCGGCCAGAGATTCCATGATCGCCAGTGCATCCTTGCCCTTGAGGTTGGCCGCCTGCTCCACGACCGGATAAGTGTAGCCAAGTTCAGTGGTGAAATCGTACTGAGGTCTGACGTTGGCGATTCTGCCTGCCAGCATTTCAGCCACCAGTTTCCTTGCCATGGGATCATCCAACAAGGTGCCTGCGACTTCAGGGTTCCTCGCTGGCTCTACTCTCTTATCAGCTTGTGCCATGTCTTGCCTCCGTTCATACAGTTACAGAGAGTATAGTTCGCAATATAGCAGGTGTCAATGAGAGAAAGGTACTACTTCTATGAATCTTCTGAATCTCAGTGGATTTGAAGTTGCCTGAAGACTAGTAACCACTCCAATCGGGTGTTACTTGATTCACCTAATCTTTCAATCGCAATTAGTTCCCAACCCATATCTCCCCACTTGTTCAGCTTATCTGTGTCCTCCAGGTCTCTCAAGGCACATATTTTTGTAAGATAATGCCATGTATCCATTTATCAAACCTCCCATATCGATAATTCAAGGATATTATAGACCTAAGCAATGTCGATAACTGTAGATTCCAAAAAGATAAACTGCCGGAAAACGTAGAGAATTACTCGCTGATGTCAGGCAAATTCGCGACCACGGTGTGGCTCAAAACGGTTCGCCAGCGTCTCTCGAGGCATCGCTGAACGTTTTTTCCTCTGCGGGTCTCGTCTTCCAGTCGAGCGCTTCCCCAGCCACGATAACTTCATATTTGCCTTCTGGCTGGATCATCTTTGTGACATAGCCCAGCCGTCTCATTTTCAATCGGTATTCTATCGCCTCGTCTTTGTCGTAAAATGTTATCTTCTTCACCGTATTTGTCTCTTCTCAGGCCATTATTGTTCCTGTCTGTTAATTTGTCAATTGTACATTGGAGCACCAGGCTGCAGAATGTTAAGCAGAGTGTTAAGCGCTGGGTGGACCTTCACTGCCGAGGGAGGGACTCGAACCCACACTCCCTTGCAGGAAGCGGATTTTAAGTCCGCCGCGTCTACCATTCCGCCACCTCGGCTCAATTGAGCGACGGCTGAAAAAGGCGGCGGGCGGATTCGAACCGCCGCATGGGGGTTTTGCAGACCCCTGCCTTAACCTCTTGGCTACACCGCCGCGGCCAGAAATTCACTGGAGCGGAAGACGGGACTCGAACCCGCGACCTCCTCCTTGGCAAGGAGGCGTTCTACCACTGAACTACTTCCGCTTTGAGCAGATTTTACCGCCTTTTTCTGGTTCTCGCAAGCTAGTATCACCCCGAAAGGCCTTGTCACTACTCCGCGACGTTTGAGTGATTCCATTCAAACTAAGCTGTATCCTCGCCCGAATCGCGAGCTATCCCGGGTAGTTTACTTATGGTGCCGAGGGGGAGATTTGAACTCCCACGGGCTTGCGCCCACCACCCCCTCAAGATGGCGTGTCTGCCTATTCCACCACCTCGGCCTTAATAATCCAGCAGTTTGGCTTCTCCGGAAAGCTCTCTCTCAAGTATCCCCCCTAGAGAAAGGGGGAATAGCGGGCGTTATTTCCGCAGCTCTCATAACTCCCCTTGCCCCTCTTATCTTAAGAGGGGCAATTTGGGAAGCCTTCACATTTCAGTGGCAGGGGCGGCAGGACTCGAACCCGCGACCTGCGGTTTTGGAGACCGCTGCTCTAGCCAAACTGAGCTACGCCCCTCAATCGGCGCAATTATATCAAAAATACCCCTGGGGCGACTCGAACGCCCGACACGCGGTTTAGGAAACCGCTGCTCTATCCATCTGAGCTACAGGGGCACGCTTCTACCACAGTCTTCACTGTGGCGCAATGTTTGCCAAATCCCTGATTGTTATGTCAACCAAACCCTTAACTGCACTCACTTGAAGACCCTTCGGCACCTTGATTTGCCGAAAGGCATTCCGGTCAGCCCTCCAAAACTCTATGGTGGAGATAGGGGGATTCGAACCCCCGACCCCTGCGATGCGAACGCAGTGCTCTCCCAACTGAGCTATATCCCCGAATTCAATTTTAGCAATACCCCAAGTCGCGGTCAATTCGTCCGCTGGATTTGCTTCAGGTAGACGACTGACACTCTGGCCGTTTGTGACATTGCTCAGTAATCTCCGTGTCATTGCCAGCCTCGACCTGTCGCGACATGGCAATCTCCTGGCAGAGCTGGCGCCTGCTGAGGTTAGACTAACGAACCTTAGCTAGGAGGCTGCCTGGTCGGCCTTGCGCGAAATCGCTCCCAGCAGTGACAGCAACGCGGTGCGGCTAAGTACCCGATCAGGGCGGTTCCTTGCCCTTGCCTCATAACGCTGCTATACTGAGCCGAAGCTATGGTTTACGAAATTGTCATCGGGCTGGAGGTTCACGTTCAGCTACTAACGAGGAGCAAGATGTTCTGCAGGTGTAGCACTGAC
>JALHUO010000022.1 GCA_022866545.1 Dehalococcoidia bacterium
CGAGCAATCAACTCCTCCTCAGTGAACGGTGCCTTATGAACAACTATAAAACGTGGCATTTTCCTTACCTCCTTATAGTTCCTCCGAAGCTTCTTGAAGTCAGCACAGTGGCTCCAGTAAAGCTAAAAATCTATACTCTTTCCCTGGTATGTGTAGTTGAAAAACCTCTCGGTCTCGGCAACATTAGGTATTCTGGCAGAAACGATCAGCGTGCCGTCGGCCATGACATTGTCTATTAGCTTCTCCATCGCCTTATTGAAGCTATCCAATGGAATACCAGTTTCCTTAATGCTCAGCGGCTGATTGATACTACGAGCCAGTCCTCTTATAGCTTGGGCTAAAACTGGTGCTGCTCTTTTTCCTTTAGGTACTTCTAGTTTGATAGCGTAAGCTATCTCTGCCCAGAGTTTTTCGCGAGCTTCACCGATAAACTCGATGGTGTAGGGCAGAAACAGCCCAACAGCTCTGCCATGAGGAATATGGAACAGGGCGCCCAGGGAATGACCTGCGGCATGGGCCATAGCTGCCAGCGCATTGACGTAACCGATACCTGCGATACAGGCTGCATTGTGCATCTTTTCCCTGGCCTCCATGTCATTCCCATCTTTCACCGCTCTGTGGAGATACTCAAAAATAAGCTGTATAGCTTTGATACAGAGACCGTCGGCGAAGTCGTTCTTCCAGGTGCAGGTGAATCCTTCGACCGCCTGGGTCAGTGCATCCATGCCTGTGTCTGCTGTGATTTGAGGAGGCATTGCCCTTGCTAGTTCCGGGTCTACAATGGCGATATCGGGGACAATCTCACGGTTGATGAGGCTGAGCTTCCTCTGGTCGGCGGTGTCGGTAAGCACTACCGCAAAGGTTGCCTCGGCACCCGAACCCGAAGTTGTGGCAATACAAACAAGCTTGCACTTGGCGCCCAGACCCAGATCCGAGATAAATGGATTTATCTCATCTGGCTTTATATCTGGTCTCTCATATTGCACCCTCATTGCCTTTGCTGCGTCCATAACCGAGCCCCCACCCACAGCCACAACCAAATCCGGTCCATACTGGTTCATCAAAGCCACACCCTTCTTTACTGTCTGCAGCGACGGGTCCGGCTCAACATCATCAAAGACGGCGGCTTGTATCCCTGCTTGAGAAAGTTGTTCTTTGACCTTGTCAACAAAGCCCAGCTTTACAATGTTCTTATCGGTGACGATGAACGCTGATTTCCCCTTCAATTCAGCTAGATGGCTCAGTGCATCCTGTCCGAAAACTACCTTGGGAACCACAAAGTACCACATAGCTACCTCCTTGCCACAAACTCGTCATGTTCTTGTGACAAAATTAGGTCAACAGACGCCGGTTGTTGTCAGCCCGCTTGTGGCTTCACATTATATAGATATCTAATCAGGGAATACGGTCTCAAATGCAGTCATGCCGTTGACCAGTTCCACGGCTGCCCTGGGCATCTTCATGATTTGGGCCATATCCCCTTTGACTTTGATCTTGCCGGTCATCATAGACTGGACCGGGTCAACCTTTTTGTCCAGTATCTGCTTCATGTTGGTGAACGTGCCAAATATGCGATATTTGGGAGATTTCTCATTTTCGTCTGTAATCACGAGAGCCTCACGGCATGCGCCATGCCAGAGATCAAGATACAAGACATGCCTGTGTTTGTACGCGGCGTCGGGTTCCACGATAATGTAGATGTCTCCTTCCCACTTCTTGGCTGCCTCTTTGTACGGCTGGCTGGTCTCCAGGGCTTTCTTCATCGCATCCACCCACTCTTGCGTTCCAAACAAAATAGCCATTTTAACCTCCTCCTGATGGATTTTGTGTCCCAATTATACCATTCTTGCCTGCCCAGGACATGCCACATGAGCATTACTGCCCATCCCTGAGAACTGATCACTCAGACCCAGCAGTCAGTGACGACCCCGACTGCTCTATTTCAGCACCATTATCTTGGAAACCTTAAGCAACAAAAAAGGATTGCCCCCAGACTTCACCTTGCCTGTGAGGATAGCGACTATGGGATTGAGTTGGCCGGAGCTGATGTGAGCCAGATTCTCAAACCCGGCTTCCATATACGCCGTCGGCTTGGCTATGGCATCATTCTGCAGCTCGAGTTTGCCTTGATCGAGATGTAGCGTAACAGCTACACCTGATGACGACTCCTTTATGACCACGCTTCCTTTCACCCTCTCAACGCTCTTATACTTCTCGGGGTCCCTGAGGTTTGTGTCCATAATGTCCTTGAGCATTGCGCCCAGACCGTTCAGTTCTTCTCCCGTCTTCACCTTGACCTCAGTCATCTTCAATATACCTCCCTGCAAGGATGTCTCCTGCAAGATTTCTCACCGATTTATCCCTTCACAGCTTATTATATTATAATTATCGTGACAGTTGTGAAGGTATTTCTGTGGAAAGTAGGACAGTAGACAAAGATGTCCGCCGATTGGTCGTCCAATCAGCACAATCGCAGGCTGCTCCGGATGGCAAGACCTGCCTTGTCATCAGCTTGAAGACGACAGCTTCAATTTCTAGATCGCAAGGAGTGCCAGCCAAAGAGGTAGAAGTAACGGCGCTGAAGCAGGGGATTATTCCCTGTCGATATCTACGCAATACAGGTACGGTTGGCTTGGGTGGGCAAATCAAGCTATTGCAGTCAACTGTGGCCGTGGTGGGCGCAGGGGGATTAGGTAGCACAGTCATTGAGTTAATAGCCAGACAAGGAATAGGGCATCTAATTGTTATTGATAACGACCACTTCGCAGAGCAGAATTTGAACAGGCAGATTATGTCCACGGAAGAGAATCTGGGCGAATACAAAGTCCTCGTGGCCGCCAAAAGAGTCAAGGAGATAAATTCAGCAACCAGCGTCACCACATTTCGAGAAAGGTTGACCCGAGAGAACGCTCAGGGTCTCCTTAGCGGCGCCCACGTGGTAGTTGATGGACTTGATAACCTCCCGTCGCGGCTGGTGGTTGAGTACGCTTGTCGTCAACTTGCAATACCCTATGTCTATGCCTCAATCGCCGGCTTCAGCGGACAACTCATGACTATTTTCCCTGGAGACGTGGGACTGTCTTCGCTCTATGGGTCAGCCCCCAATACCGCGCCCGAACAGGGCGTAGAGACCAGAATCGGTAACCCTCCAGCCACGGTAGCCATGATTGCCGCCTTGCAGGTTCAGGAAGTAGTCAAAATCATCACCGGAGTCGGCACACCTATACGTAACCAAATCCTATTCGTTGATACCAGAGAATTTGCTATTGACAGAATTGAACTAGGAAGGTAACGACATGGCATTAATTACAGTGCGCTTCTATAGTCTGTGGCGTTCTTACCTCGGCGCAGATAGCACCCCTCTGCAAGCTGACCACATACAAGACGCACTAACTCAGCTCGAAGAGAAATTTGGTAATCAACTCCGAGAGAAACTCGAAACTGCTGGCGTCCATCTAGAGGGGAAGATACAGGACTATTCGCTCATTTTGCTGAACGGTACCACCTTGCGCAATCTTAACAGCACTGCACTGAAAGAAGGAGATGTCCTGCATATCTTCCCGCCCGTCATCGGCGGATAGCGATTTTGGAAAGGCGAGGATAGACTCCACCACCACATTCACCCAGCAATAATGTCAACCTCTTGGCGAATATACAGTTGACCCTTCGTCTACCTTTAGTCTCACGAAATCAAACTATTCCTACAGGGTCCACATCTATAGTCCAGCCCCGCGGCAAAGCGAGCTGGGATAATATCCGGGCTGAGTCAGGACCCCGAAGGAAAAGCTGCCAGCGATACCTGTTCCTGGCTCTCAAGGCAAAAGTAGGCACAGGACCGATTATATTGAAGTCAATGATATCCTCTCTCGCCTTTTCATCAAGAATTAAGCGATGCACCCTCTCTGCCTCACGACGACATAGCTCCTCATTGGTGTGGCTATGAACCAGGCGGACCAATCGGCTAAAAGGGGGATAATTGTATCGGCGACGATAATCTATTTCTTTATGATAGAACCCCAAATAATCATGCTTGGCAGCAGCTTCAATGATGTAGTTATCGGGGGAGTAGGTCTGAATGATGACCTTTCCGGCCTTGACTCCACGCCCAGCTCTGCCCGCTACCTGACATAGAAGCTGAAAAGTGCGTTCACCGCTACGGAAATCAGGAAAATTAAGACCAGTATCGGCATTGATTACCCCGGCTAGCGTCACTTGTGGCAGATCCAATCCCTTGGCTATCATCTGGGTGCCAATGAGCACGTCTGCCTTGCGGTCACGAAAGTTCTTCAGCAACTCCTCATGAGCATATCTCCTGGTAACCACATCCCTGTCCCAGCGAAGCACTCTTGCTTGAGGAAAGAAGTGCTTCACCTCCTCTTCTACCCTCTGCGTGCCAATGCCCAGAAGCCTGAGATGGCGCTGAAAACAGCGAGGGCAGCTTGGGGATACCGGAGTAGAATAGCGGCAGCGATGGCAAATCAGTCTTTTCTCCGCTGAATGGTAGGTAAGGGCTATGGAGCAACGAGGACAGCGAAAGACAAAGTCACAGCTACGACAGCGAACAAAGGTAGCTGTGCCCCGACGGTTAAGGAAAAGGATTATCTGCTCATCCTGCGCTAGAGTATCTTTTATGGCCGCTAATAAGGAACGACTGAATAAGCTTGTGTTTCCGGCTTTGAGTTCCTCCCTCAAATCCACTACGGTGACCTCAGGAAGAGGGGAATAACCACGAGGAGTAATTCTCTCCTTTAGCTCTACAAGCTGATATTCGCCTTGCTGTGCTTCTTGAAAACTGCCGATATCAGGGGTAGCACTGCCCAGGATGACAACAGCGCCACAAAGTTGAGCCAGCCTAATGGCTACGTCGCGGGCATGATAGCGAGGTGATTTGTCTTCTTGCTTGTATGTCCACTCATGTTCTTCATCAATAATGATAAGACCGAGGTCGGGCAGCGGTGAAAACAAGGCGCTCCTCGGGCCAATGACAACGTCGCAGTTTCCTTCCATTATCCATTGCCATTCGTCGAACTGCTCCCCCGGGGAAAGACCGCTATGCAGTACCGCCACACGTCCAGGGAAGCGACCGGCAAATCTCTCTACCGTTTGTTGGGTCAAAGCGATTTCCGGGATAAGGCAGATGCCTCGCTTACCGGCGGCAACAATCTTGGCTAAAGCCCGCAGGTAAATCTCAGTCTTGCCGCTGCCCGTGACGCCAAAAAGCAGAAAAGTCGGTGGACGGCCCGATGGAGTAGCTTTCCCCACAATCACGTCATGAATCAACTCCCAAGCAGCTTGTTGAGATGAGGTAAGAACCGGAGGTGGCGAAGGCGCAAAGCTAAGATGGGCCAGGGGGTCACGTCTTACCCTGAGTCTTTCCACTGAGACTAAATGGTGGCTTTCCAGGGCTTTGATCGTGGCCGGAGAACAACGAAGCTGTTTCCTCAGTTCGCCAATTGAAATAGGTTGAGTCCGCCCGATCAGGAACTCCAAGAGTTCCGCTTGTCTATGAGCTCCGGACTTACCTAGCCGAGCCTTCGCTATTTCAATTTCCTGTCTATCGGCTGTCAGCCTAATATGAGGAAGCGTCTTGGGCTTTATCCTTGGCGGCTCCGGTTCCAGAGTCTCCGTAATTAGTCGACGGTCTAGCAATTGATCCGTGACTTGCCTGGCTTCTCTTGTGCCAATCACTTTCTCTAGCTCAGGCAAGCTTGTTTTCGTCTTCTCGCTAATAATACGAAGGACTTGCCTTTGCTCCGATGTTAGGGACGAATCCGCTTGGCCCTCGACTAAATCGGGGGCTGTCAGCTGAAAGCAAGTGATAGCTCGCCTCTCAAATCCCGGAGGCAGCATTAAAGACAGAGCATCAAAAGGTGGGGCAAAATAGTATTCGCTTATCCACTGGGCAAGCTCCATTTGTATCGGGGAAAGCTGAGGAAAATCAGTGATAACGCCGGCTATTTCCTTAGTTTCTTCAACTGCTGGCTCGTCTGACAGCTGGAGCACAATCCCCTGAACGATTCGGGGTCCAAAGGGCACCCATACTGCTTGCCCGACATTAATATTGAGCCCCGGCGGTATGGCATAGCAGAAACTTGACCGGCTCACCGGTGAATGGACTGCCACCCCGGCGTAGTTCATTCAGAGGACTGTTCTTCTTTGGGAGGTTCTTTCTCTTGAGGCACGGCTTGCTCCAGTACCCTCTCTCGCCTTTCCTTAAGTCGAGCCTGTTTCACGCTGAGTCTGCGTATATAATAGAGTTTAGCTCGACGCACCTGCCCATGCCTGAGCACCACCACATTTTGCACATGGGGGGATTGGAAAGGAAAGGTACGTTCCACTCCGATGCCGTAAGATACTCTCCTCACCGTGAAGCTTCCACCAGCAACACCCCTCCTCATCTTAATCACTACTCCCTGGAAGTGCTGCAGTCGCTCTTTGTCCCCTTCCATAGCCTTCAAACCAACCTTGACCGTATCGCCAGGGGAGATTTGAGGAATATTGGGGTTCACTTTGGGTTTAACAAATTCTCTAACATCCATTTTCTCTCCTCATCGCAGATATTGCCCTTCTCCAAAAGGTCAGGGCGTCGCTTTGCCGTTCGCAAGATAGCCTGACGGCGTCGCCATTGAGCAATTTCGCCGTGATTTCCTGAAAGCAAGACCGATGGTACTGCCCAACCTCGATATTCCTGGGGTCTGGTATATTGGGGATATTCCAGAAGCCCGTTGCTGTGAGAATCATTGCCTGCTGAATCCTGTGAGCCAAGCACCCCCGGTATGAGCCTAACGATAGCATCCACCACAACCAGGGCAGCTAACTCACCCCCACTAAGCACATAATCCCCAATGCTGATTTGATCAGTAGCCAAGTGCTCACAGACTCTCTCGTCTAAGCCTTCGTAATGACCACAAATCAACATCAGATGATGGTGGAGGGCTAATTCCTTGGCCACAGATTGAGAAAAAGGTCTGCCCTGCGGGGTAAGCAATATCACAGGTATCTCACCTACACCAAGCTGTTGTTTTATCGCTTCGGCTGCCTCAAAGATTGGCTCGGGCTTGAGCACCATACCAGGTCCACCGCCGAAGGGACAATCATCCGCAGTATGATGTTTATCATGGGTGTAGTCGCGAATATTGTGAATCGCGATGTCCACAAATCCCTGCTCCCGAGCACGCTTAATGATGCTCTGGTTGAGTGGAGAGGCAAACGTTTCAGGGAAGAGACATAGAATATCAATACGCATGGAATTCGTCAACAAAAACCTCCAAAACCCATATCTTACCATGCGGGCGGCGGTAAAACAAAGTCTCGAGTTTCGCAGTGACTTTCCCTTTCAAGGAGAACCATATCCCCGATTTTGTATTAAGCACCACCCTATTTTCAATCCGTAGGACAGAAATTATTGGAAAATTACAGAAAAAACGCCCAAAGGTATTGACAAAATGAACATAGGGTTTATAATAGGATTGTGGGGAAAAGTGGGGAAAAAGGGGGGAGAGTGACATCGCGGACAGGATGGGAAGCATAAGACACGGGGGGTCCGTGGGGAACCGGGGAGATTTATATGTTCATTGGCGAATATCAATATAAAGTTGACGAAAAGGGAAGACTGCCTCTGCCGCCAAAATTCAGACGAGAGCTGAAGGAGGGCGTCGTATTGGCCAAGGGAATGGGAGAGAAGTGCATCGCCGTTTATACGATAAGAGAATGGAGAAGAGTGTCCGACAAGCTTGCCGAGAAGGCACTGACTGGAGCTAACCTGAGGAGGCTGACTCGCGCTATTCATGGCTCCGCGTTCAGTGCCTCATTTGACGGGCAAGGCAGGATTAAATTGCCAGATACTCTGCGCGTGTACGCCGGGATAAGTGATACGGCTATTGTTGTCGGTGCCAATGCTCGCGTTGAACTCTGGAGTCAACAGGGATGGAAGGCTGAGCAAACAGTGGCCGAAGAGCAGGCGTCACAGATAATTGAGACCCTTGGAGCATAGTTGATGAGCGTCGCCATGTCCTTGCCTGTTCACGTGTCCGTTCTACTTGACGAAGTCATAACAGCGCTACAGCCTCGGCCGGGAGGCCGCTTTATTGATTGCACTGTCGGTCTGGGAGGACACGCAGCAGCCATACTGGAGGAAATTTCACCCTCAGGAAGGCTTTTTGGCATTGATGCTGACCCCGATGCCATCAATATAAGCAAAGACAGACTCAGCGACTATAGTGAAACAGTTACTTTGGTTAACGACAACTTCATTAACCTTGAGGCTATCTCCAAAAGATACCATATTCATCCAGTTGATGGTATTCTTTTCGACCTTGGTGTTTCTTCTCTGCAACTGGATACAGCCGAACGTGGCTTCAGTTTCCACCTCGATGCTCATCTAGACATGAGGTTCAATCCCGAGCAAGGGTTGACTGCGTCAGACATCGTCAACCGTTTCTCTGAGCAAGAATTGGCCAAGCTCATAGAAAGATACGGTGAAGAGCGTCACAGCCGGCGGATAGCGCGGAGTATCATCCAGAATCGTCCTATCGCTACCACCGCGGAGCTTGCACAATCGGTGCAGCAAGCTTTGGCCGGTTCGACACGTCGAGGCAGAATTCACCCCGCTACAAGAACCTTCATGGCGCTTCGCATCGCGGTCAACAATGAACTGCAGAATCTGGAGCTGGCTCTGAAACAAACCCCTAACCTCCTTCGCCCCGGGGGGAGACTATCAGTCATCAGCTATCATTCTCTGGAAGACCGCATAGTCAAGCAATTCATGCGGCACGCAGCCACCAGCTGCCTATGTCCCCCGGGAACAGTAATATGTAGCTGTGGACATGTGCCCACTTTGAAGCTCATTTCACGGAAGGTCATCAAACCTACCTCGTTGGAGATAGAATCCAACCCACGCAGCCGCAGCGCTAGACTAAGGATAGCTGAGCGACTCAACTAGGCGGTATTCTCAAGCAAAAAAAGGAGGTGCAAATGGCAAAGAAAATCATTTCGGCTATTGATGTGGGCACAACCAAAGTAGCCACAATCGTGGCTAATGTCAAAGCAGAAGATGACATTGAAGTCTTAGGAGTGGGAGTCGTTCCCTCTCATGGCCTACATAAAGGCATCGTAGTCAATATGGAAGAAGCCAAACAGTCTATTGCCACATCTGTAAAGGAAGCCCAAAGAGTCAGTGGCATACGTGTAGATTCGGCCTATGTTGGGGTTACCGGCAGACATATAACTAGTCTGAATAACAAAGGGGTAATAGCTATCCCGCGTGACGATCGATTGGTGCGCCCTCAAGATCTTAAGCGGGCGCTGTCTGCGGCTCGTAATATCACCGTCGCTGAAGGAAAGAGAGTGCTCCACGCCATTCCTCGATACTATGCCCTAGATGGACAAGAGGGAGTGAAACAGCCGGTAGGCATGCATGCGTCTAGATTAGACGTGGAGACCCACATCATCACTGCTTCAGTGACTTCGATACAAAACCTGGCTAAATGCGTCCGCAGTATCGGTGTTGACGTTGAGGACCTCATCCTTGAGCCCCTGGCTAGCGGAGAAGCAGTATTGACTGCGGAGGAAAGAGACACAGGGGTTATCATGGCTGACATCGGGGGTGGAACCACGGATATAGCGGTATTCAAAAATGGCAGCATCTATCACACCGCTATCGTTCCAGTGGCCGGTTATCAGGTAACTAGCGATATCTCCATAGGCCTGGGTCTACCCTTCAATATTGCGGAAAAGATGAAGAAGAGATACGGCAACGTCACTCCTACCTTGGAGCTTGAAGAGGCCGTCCAAGTGGGTCTCGAGAATGGTCATAGCGCCTCTTATAAAGACCTCTGCAATATCATCCGGGCCCGCATGGAGGAGTTGCTCCAACTCATATTAATGGAGATGCCTACCAGCGATTACCATAGTCTTGCGCCTTGTGGGTTAGTGCTAACAGGCGGCACAACTAATCTGCCCGGTCTTGACGAGTTAGGACAATCGCTTTTGCGAATTCCGGTACGCAAAGGCCGACCTTTGACCGCGGGCATCTACGGCATTTCCGATATCCTTCATGATCCGTCTTACGCCACCACCCTGGGATTGATCCTGTGGCCGATACGAGGCAAAGAGCACTCAGCTTTACAGACAAAGAATGCTGGTGTGCTTGGCAACTTTGTAAGTTTCTTCAGAAGGCTGTTCCGTGCCTGATTTGTGAAAGGAGGTTAGAATGGCAAAACAAATTTTTACTCCGAGTCCAGCAAGAATCAAAGCTATAGGCATTGGTGGCGGCGGCTCCAATGCCATTACTCGTATGGTCCGCGAAGGCATTAAGGGCGTTGACTTTGTCGTCATGAATACTGATGGACAAGCCCTGGCCCTGGCCGAGGCCCCTACCAGAATTCAACTGGGTGAAAAATTGACCAGGGGTTTGGGGGCCGGTGGTGACCACAAAGTTGGGGCTAAGGCAGCAGTAGAAAGCCTCGACATAATTGAAGACGTCGTTGCTGGTGCCGATATGGTGTTCATTGCCGCTGGCATGGGCGGTGGCACAGGCACGGGTGGCATCCCTATAGTGGCTGAGATAGCCAAAAAGAGTGGCGCTCTCACCATTGCAGTGGTCACCAAACCCTTCACTTTCGAGGGGATGCATAGAAGAGAAGTAGCCGAGGAAGGACTACTCGAGCTGAACAACAAGGTTGATACACTTATCATCATACCTAATGACCGACTTCTTCAGCTTTGTGATGCCAAGACGACTGTGGACAGTGCCTTCAGGTTGGCTGACGATGCCCTTCGTTTGGGGGTACAGGCTATCTCCGAAGTGGTTACGGTCCCGGGACTGATCAACCTGGACTTCGCCGACATTAAGTCAGTAATGAAAGATGCCGGCCCAGCCTGGATGTCTGTGGGTCGAGCCAGCGGTCAAAGTCGCGCTACTGAAGCGGCCAAGGCTGCTATGGCCAGCCCGTTGCTCGACGTATCCATAAGCGGAGCTACAGGGGTGCTGTTCAATATTACTGGTGGCCCAAGTCTCACCCTGTTTGAGTGTAATGAGGCTGCTCAACTAATCGGCCAAGCAGTGGACCCTGATGCCAACATAATCTTTGGCGTGGTCTTTGACCACAGGATGGATAGTGAGCTTCGAATCACTGTCATCGCCACCGGCTTCGCCAAGGCATCTACCGGAGGAATACGCAGCTCTGAGGAGCTTCGTCGCTTGATAAAAGGCGGTAGCGATGCTCTCGACATGCCCTCTTTCCTGCGGCGAACCCCCCGTTTTCCAGCTTCCCGCATGGAGAGCAAGTCTCAAGCTCCTGCATCGGTTGCCCCCCAGGCAACTAGAATCTCTCGACAGTAGACCTAAGCCTCATATAAGAGGAAAGGGGTAGCTCTCGCTACCTCTTTCCTCTCCATCGGTGTGACAAATCTCACAGTACTCAGAGCCCTGTGTGCCGGGTTGCATTGTTTTTGTGATTGTGCCATAATATAAATCGCCTTTAAATCAGTCCAGTGAGGCTGGTAAGGGGAAATATGTTTAAGCAGGCCTCAGTACGAGCACCAAGTGAGACCTCTTGCCAGTTTGAAGGCAGGAGGTTTTTTGATGCCTGAAAAGACTCTCTTGACCTCAAGAGAGATGGAGCGAGCGCTGGCCCGTATCGCCCACGAGATTGTAGAAAAGAATAAGGGTGCGGACGATGTTGTGCTCGTAGGTATGCGGACTCGGGGAGTGCCTTTAGCCAAGCGCATAGCTGAAGTAATCGAAGACTTCGAGGGAACCCTCATCCCCGTGGGCACTCTGGACATTGGCCTGTATCGCGATGACATTTCACCTTCAGAATCAAGACCAGCAACCGAGAGCCACACTGATATTCCCACC
>JALHUO010000023.1 GCA_022866545.1 Dehalococcoidia bacterium
GAGGACAATCCCTTCTTTGTTCGTAATTCTAGTTTTTGTATTCTGTGCCATCGCTGTCTTCGGGTCTGTGATGAGATAAGGTGCAATAGTGTAATTGAGATTGCCTTTCCCTGTCACAAGGCTTGCCCTGCTGGTATAGACATTCCTCGTTACATTCGCCTCATTGCTAGAGGGAGACCAAGCGCGGCGTTGGCAGTGATAAGGGAGAGGGTTCCCTTTCCAGCCGTATTGGGTAGAGTGTGTGCTGCTCCGTGTCAAGAGGAATGCCGGCGCGGCCTGGATGTAGATAAAGCATTACACATAAGAATGCTCAAGCGCTTTGCCGCTGATAATGGCGACGATACATGGAAAGAGCAAGCGAAGTTTCTTCCGTCAACAGGCAAAAGCATAGCGGTAGTTGGAGCAGGACCAGCAGGTCTCACCTGTGCCTACTATCTGGCCAAGCTGGGACACAAGGTCACCATATTCGAAGCTCTTCCCGAGCCGGGTGGAATGATGAGGGTGGGGATTCCGGAATACCGCCTGCCCAGAGATGTACTTCGTGATGAAATTCGAGAAATCGAGAAGACAGGAGTAGCAGTCAAGCTGAATGCTCGTGTCGAGTCATTGGATTCTCTTTTTAAACAAGGATACCGCGCAATCTTTCTTGCCATTGGTGCTCACAAGGAAATGAAACTGGGTGTTGAGGGTGAAGACGTGCCTGGAGCAATCGGGTGTGTAGAATTCCTCCGCCGGTTTAATCTCGGAGAGAAGGTGAAGGTGGGAAATAAGGTAGGGGTGATTGGTGGAGGGAATGTTGCCATAGATTCTGCTCGTGCTGCTTTGCGGCTTGGCGCTAAGAGGGTGACCATCTTCTACCGGAGAACGAAGAGCGAGATGCCAGCCCAATCGGAGGAGGTAGAGCAGGCGCTGGAGGAAGGAGTTGAAATCATCTTTCTCGTCGCTCCTTCCAAAGTTTTCAAGGAGAACGGTGACCTGAAGTTAGAGTTGATCCGTATGCAGCTGGGAGACCCCGATTCGAGTGGCAGGCGCCGCCCTGTCCCTGTCAAAGGAAGCGAGTTTATGGCCGCGCTCGATACTCTGATTGCTGCTATTGGTGAGCAACCAGATGTCCCTACCGGCTTCAGAGTTGAGGTAGGGCGAGGAAACGTAGTGAAGGCCAACGAAGACCTATCCACGAGCCGAGAGGGTGTTTTCGCTGGTGGCGATTGTGAGAGCGGGCCAGCTTTAGTCATCAATGCTATTGCTGCGGGAAGGAAGGCAGCTCAGTCCATTGACCGTTATCTTGGCGGCAAAGGGGATATCACCGAACATCTCGTCCCTGCCGAGGAGGCTATGGTCTGGTTAGAAGAAGGACCTATAGGAGAAAGATTAGCTACCATTTCTTATCTTGCGCCCCAGACACGCATTGATGGTCTTTCTGAAGTGGAGCAGGGAATGGATTGGGAGACAGCGGTTGCTGAAGCTCAACGCTGCCTCCAGTGCCACGCTATCGCGCCTCTCGGAGGGCGAACACTTCGCGAGGTTGGATGTAAATTCTGCGGTGCCTGTGTCGATTCTTGTCCCACAAATGCCCTTACTGATTTGGGTACCCGGGGAATTGCCAAGCCTGACCGAGTAGTTACCACAATTTGCCCATATTGCGGCGTTGGCTGTCAGCTCAGACTGGAGCTGAAGGATGAAAGGATAATAGCGTCGAAACCTGATCCGGATGGCCCGGCTAATCATGGACAAGCATGCGTCAAAGGACGGTTTGGCATTGCCGAGTTTGTCCATCACCCTGAAAGGTTGACCGTTCCTTTGATAAGAAGAAATGGGGAATTGAAAGAAGCATCCTGGGATGCAGCACTGGACTTGGTGGCAAGTAAATTGAGAGGTTATGCGCCGCGTGAAATAGGCGTCATCGCCTCAGCCAAGTGCGTCAATGAAGAGAACTATGTCATACAGAAATTCGCGCGGGCAGCGTTGGGCACTAACAATATTGACCACTGTGCCCGGTTGTGTCATGCCCCCACTGTAGCTGGCCTGGCGCAAAGCTTTGGCAGTGGAGCTATGACTAATTCCATCAGCGAAATTGGCAACGCCGCCTGTATTCTGGCTATTGGCACCAATACCACAGAAGCCCACCCTGTGATTGGGC
>JALHUO010000024.1 GCA_022866545.1 Dehalococcoidia bacterium
GACGTCTTACGATGCGGCACTTTGTTTCTCTTGGAAGAACGGCTCTCCAGCCCAGCTAGGACCTCTTGAGCTCGGACGATTACCGGTTTGGGTAGGCCGGCTAGCTGAGCCACGTGGATGCCATAGCTCCTGTCAGTACCCCCTGCGACAATCTTGTGTAGAAAGATAACCTTGTCTCCTTCCTCCGCCACCGCTACGTTAAAGTTTTTCACTCTGGGCAGGATACCAGCCAGGTCCACTAGCTCATGATAATGGGTGGCAAAAAGGGTCTTCGTTCCAAGCTCGGGGTGGTTGTGGATGAACTCGGCTACTGCCCAGGCGATGGAGAGTCCATCATAGGTGGAAGTGCCGCGCCCGATTTCATCCAAGATTATGAAGGAGCGAGGGGTAGCATTATTCAGGATATTTGCCGCCTCAGTCATCTCCACCATAAAAGTGGATTGTCCGGCGGCTAAATCCTCCTGGGCGCCAATGCGAGTAAAGATGCGATCGACAATTCCAATAATCGCGGAATCAGCGGGGACAAAGCTTCCGATCTGAGCTAGAAGGATGATTAAGGCTACCTGTCTGAGGTAGGTGGACTTTCCCGACATGTTGGGGCCGGTGAGTATAATAAGCTGATCATCTCTATTGCATAGATAAGCATCGTTCGGAATGAAATTATCCTGTCCTATGCTTTGTTCCACAATAGGGTGGCGGCCTCCCTTGATGTCAATGACATCTTCATTGGCGAGCGTTGGCTTGACATAACCATGACGCACTGCAATTTCAGCAAGGCTGGAAAGGGCATCGATTTGAGCGATGGCTCCGGCGGTGGCCAGGATTCGCTCACTCACAGCGCCTATCTGCTGACACAGTTGTCGAAAAATGGCAGATTCCAGGTCAGTAATTTTCTCCTGAGCATTGAGAATCAGCGATTCGTATTCCTTAAGTTCGGGGGTGAAGAACCTTTCCGCCTCGGCTAAAGTCTGTTTACGAATATAATCTGGGGGAACCAAGTTGAGATTAGTCCGAGATACCTCAATATAATAGCCAAATACTCGATTATAACCCACTTTCAAGGACTTGATTTTTGTGCGCTGTCTTTCCCTTTGCTCCAGGCCAGCCAGATACTGCTTAGCTTGCCGGGAATTGCGGCGACTTTCATCCAGCTCACAGGAGAAACCTTCCTTTATCACCCCACCTTGCTCCAAATCCCCCGGTTCATCGGCAATAGCCCTGGCGATCAGGTCCACGATGTCAGGACAAGGCTTGAGTTCTTCGCTTAGCCGGTTTATTGCGTCTCCGTTTGCCATCGCCGTCTTCAAGCCCCCCACCTTTTCCAAACTGGAGCGAAGTGCTAGCAGTTCTCGGGGCATGGCTCTGCCACTCATCACTCGATTAACGAGTCTCTCCAGATCAGCAATCTCTCCCAAAAGGGAAATGACTTTCTGTCTAGGTAGACTGTTCTGACGGAACCAGGCGACTGCCTCCTGCCGCTGGTTCAACGCGGCAAGGTCAACAAGAGGATGTCCTAACCAATTCCTGAGCAGCCTGCCACCCATGGCGGTCTTGGTCAGGTCGATGATGGATAGGAGGGAGTTCCCGGCTTCTCCCCACCTCCCCCCTTGAAAAAGTTCCAGATTGCGCATTGTCTGACCATCGAGGGTCATAAAGGAATCTGTAGAGTATGTAGCAAGTTTGCTTAGCTGGGGCAGCGTCTCCTTCTGTGTTTCCTTGACATAATGTACTAAGGCACCGGCAGCCTCTATAGCTAAAGGCAGGTGAGCACAGCCATAACCTTCCAGGCTAGACACAGCGAAGTGCTCGAGCAAAGCTTCCCTGGCAATTTCCAAATCAAACCAGTAGTCGTCAAGCCGGGTTATGGTAAACGGCAATTGGGTGTAATCGTCGGCATCTTGGGGAACCAGAACCTCGCTCGGCTGGAGCCGCTCCAATTCAGGCATGGCTCTTTCGACAGGAAGTTGCGTGGCGGCAAACTCGCTCGTGGTTATATCAACATAGGCAATCCCTGCTCGTTCGCCTTCAAGGACCAGGCTGGCTAGATAGTTATTGCTCTTACTGGCAAGCAGACTGGGCTCGACCACCGTGCCCGGGGTCACCACGCGAACAACGTCCCTTTCTACCAGTCCTTTACCCGGTGGAGTAAGCTGCTCACAAATAGCCACTTTGTGACCGCGGTTGATGAGTTTAGCCAGATAGTTATCTAAAGCGTGATGAGGTATCCCCGCCATAGGCACCCTTTGCCCCTTGCCCATCTCCCGGGAGGTCAGGACAACGTCCAGCTCTCGCGAAGCAACCTTGGCATCCTCGTCAAAGGTCTCGTAGAAGTCGCCTAAGCGGAAGAAGACTATGGCCTCGGGATACTTCTGTTTGACCCTGAGATACTGCTTTCTGAGAGGTGTTACAGCCATCTATGTTATTTTACTACATTCATTGATACCGACTGAATTGCCTGCTATGATACTCTGTCGGGTGATTTATTGTGAAGACACAAATCGGCATCCACGTTGAGGACGAATTTCGGGCGTCGGTGGACGGAAGCTGGGTTAAGAAGATAATCCGCCAAGTTTTCAGAGATGAAGGAATTCCTTCTCCTTACGAGGTGAGTCTGGTTGTCACCGATTCTGAGACGGTACAAAGACTCAATCGAGACTATCGCGGGATAGACGAACCTACAGATGTGCTGGCGTTCTACATGCTTCCGCAGAAGGGAGCTGACTTTTCCTTCGCACTTCCTCCCGATGGTGTGACTCGTCTAGGAGAGGTGCTCGTCTCCTATCCCCAGGCACTGGCACAAGCCAAAGAGCAAGGACATTCACTAGAAAGAGAGCTGGCATTGCTGGTTATCCACGGGATACTTCACCTTCTGGGCTACGACCATGAAAAACCGGCGGAAGAAAGCAAGATGAGGGAAAGGGAAAGAGAACTTCTGGAGAGATACTTCCCCTGGTAATGATATAATGTGAGTACAGAATGGGGTTGAGGATGCCAATCGCTCCACTTATTCATTGACTGGTATTCCAGCGTCATTTAGTGCAGGCACAAGCGGGACCTAAGCCGGGGTCTTACAGGTGCAAAACAGCGCAAAGGAGGTAAAAGATGGCTAAATTCGTAATGCTGACCACCCTCACTGATGAGGGAAGAAAAACCATCACGGAAAAGCCCGAAAGGATCAAAGAGGTCAACAAAGAAGTGGAGGCAATGGGGGCAAAGGTTCTAGCTCAGTATGCTGTGCTAGGACCGTATGATTTCATAAACATTCTAGAAGCCCCCAATAACGAGGCAGTGTCCAAAGTGGCAATAGCGTTGGGTTCAAGAGGCACGCTTCAAACCATGACCCTAGCTGCCATGGATATTGATGTTTTCATCAACACTCTCAAGAAGCAGAAATAATACCCGGCTACCCGCTTGTGCCGTCAAATCTCAAGGCTGATTGACACTCCGCATTGAAGTACGACTGGCACAAACACAGAATTGGAAAACTGCTAGGTTGTGAACCTGTTCAATCCTGGAGATTCAGGGATTAAACATGGTTGAGAACTACGGTTTGCGTGCTGCTGGGCAAGGACGACAGTGTAATTGAGAGTTTGGACTTTGCTTCTAGCTCTCTGATTCTCATTGTATCCAAGAATTTGTCCAGAGGACCGAGATTACCGGTGAATGCCTTTGTCTTATAGTGCATGGGAATGACAATAGGAGGCTCTAATTGCCTTATTATTTCCGTAGCTGTATCAATAGGTATAGTCGACACCTCCCCGACGGGCAGGAACAGTATGCCTACGTCTCCTATTTCTTCTATCAAATGTGAGTCCAGAGGATGCCCCAAATCACCTAGGTGACATAAAGTCATACCGTCCATCTCAATAACATAAATGGTATTCTTGCCTCGAACCTCCCCCTTCCTATTATCGTGGAAAGAGGCAATTCCTGTGATAAAAGTCCCTCCAATTTCATATTCTCCGGGGCTTCTTATCTGTTTGGGGTTGTTGGCGACACCCTCGACGTAGCTATGTCCACGATGGAAATGGCTTAATGTCACTATGTGCGCTTCAGGATCACCCAGGCCGTAGCCCAAATCCGGATGGCATGGGTCTGTCAGAATGGTTTTGTCTTTTCCTTTAATCAGAAAACAGGAATGCCCCAGCCAGGTAATCTCCATTAGCGTTTAAAGAATAGCTTCTTCCCTTTTCATGCGACCCCTCTCGTTCGAGATGGAGTATTTCCCACCGTATTACAGGAACATTACAGAGATAATAATAGGGAAAGCAGTAGAAATAGTCAACCAACAGGGTAATTGACAAAGACCAGTGCAATGGTTAACATCTCAAAAACAAGGGTTAACAGAATGAAGGGGCAGATACTTGAAGCTCTGAGAGAGCGTACTCACTACGTTTCTGGCGAGGCACTTTCTCATCAACTTGGCACCTCCAGGGTTTCCATCTGGAAGCATATTCGTGGCCTGAAGGAGGATGGCTATGTCATAGAGGCTTCGGCCAAAGGATACAGACTGGTCTCCTCTCCAGATTTGCTACTTCCCTATGAATTCCCCGGTTTAGAACAAAGAATTCACTACTTTCCAGAGATTGGCTCGACCATGGATGCGGCAAGAGAGTTAGCTAAGAAGGGAGCAGGGGAGGGGACAATCGTGATTGCCGAAGTCCAGACCCGCGGACGAGGAAGATTGAGCCGCGAATGGCTCTCGCCAGAAGGAGGAATTTACTTCACTCTCGTTTTACGCCCCAGGATAAGTCCCGCATATGCTCCCCGGATAAACTTGATGGCTGGTATTGCCGTGGCAGTCACAATCAAAGAACTGTACGGGCTAAAGGCCGAACTGAAATGGCCTAACGACGTCTTGATTGAAGGCAAGAAGGTATGCGGCATACTGGCGGAGATGGATGCCGAAACGGATGTTTTGAACTTCGTGAATGTCGGCATAGGTATAAATGTTAATACCTCACTCCCTCGCTTTGAAAAAACGGCGACCTCCTTGAAGGATGCGTTAGGAAGGGAAATCTCCAGGAAGAAATTTCTAAGCGCATTGGCAGTGGAAATAGAGCGATGGCTGCCTTTATTAATGAAAGCAGATTTGCTCGAAGAGTGGAGAAGACTTTCTGCAACGTTAAATAGGGATGTCAGAATAATGAGTCTAGGTGAGGAAGTAACAGGACAGGCTATGGATATTGATGCTACTGGAGCACTCCTAGTAAAAGACAAAGCCGGGTCTCTAAGAACCGTTCTTGTCGGCGATTGCATCCATTTACGGGAGTAATATGATTCAACTAATCATAGTTGTCGTTTACTCCCTGGTTATGATAGGCGTAGGACTGGGGGCGAGGAAAAAAGCAAGAAGTCAAAACGGTTTCTTTGTTGCTCAGCGTCAAGTGAGCTTACCATTTATCGCTGGATCGCTTATCGCCACCGCTGTAGGAGGCTCAGTAACCGTGGGAATGGCTGGCCTGGGGTTTGGCCGAGGCTTGACCGGCGCCTGGTGGCTCCTTGTTGGCTCTGTGGGTCTCGTGATCCTGGGTATCTTCTTTGCCAGAAGAGTAAGAGGTGCCGCACTCTATACCCTTCCCGAGCTGGTCGAAAAGCAATATGACCGCCGTGTAGGTTTGGCAGCTTCTATTCTCATCGTTATTGCCTGGGCAGGGGTGGTAGCGGGGCAAATTGTAGCTGCCGGGAAGGTTCTATCCATCCTCGGGATAGGTTCCGGTGCTCTTTGGATGGTCATCTTTACCATAGTTTTTGTTGCCTACACCGTTATAGGGGGACAGCTCTCGGTAATTCGGACTGACCTTTTCCAGGCGATAATAATTTGCCTCGGCATCTTTATCGCTCTAGCATTGTTTCTTCCCCAGGTAGGAGGATTAGACGGATTAAGGCTTTCTCTGCCCCAAAGCTATTTCTCTTTCCCGGTAAGCTCTCAATTCGACTGGAAGGCGCTTCTATCGCTTTTGATTCTCGTGGGGGCAACTTATGTTGTGGGACCCGATATGTACACTCGACTCTTTTGTGCCAGGGATGAAAAAACTGCTCAAAGAGCAACTTTCCTATCTGCCTTCTCTTTCATTCCTCTCGCCTTCGCCATTGTTTTGATAGGAATGGGCGCCCGAGTCCTC
>JALHUO010000025.1 GCA_022866545.1 Dehalococcoidia bacterium
ACCCTCAGCCCCAGGGCCGTGTTGACGGCAAGGGCCAACTCAGTCCGCGAACTGTGCGATATTGTCACTCTCTTCTAGCAGAGGCGTTAGGGCATGCTGTCAAAATGGGATTACTGAGTCGCAATGTTGCTCGAGGTCTTGTCAATAGGTGTGTAAATGTCAGGCAATGGCAAGTACGTCGTCCCGTTTGGTTTCTGTTCCTTCATGCGCTTCTTCGAGGCCAAATCCCAGGTACGCTTGGATCAACTTCTCCGGTGCATTCAGCCTCTGAAATCTCCGCTCTGCCAGCATAAGCATTTTCCAGATCACCGCCGTGGCGTTTTCCACCTTCCGGTACCGCTTGGCGGCATCTGTCCTTAGCCTGAGAGCGGCAAACGGGGATTCGACTACGTTGGTCGTCCGCAGGTGCTTCCAGTGCTCCTTCGGAAACTGGTAGAAGCTGACCATCCTTTCCCAGTCGCGGACCAGCGTGTCGCCAGCCGCTCGTTGGCCTTCCTTTCGGCACCACGCCAAGAACAGGTCTCGTTTCTCCTCGGCCTCCGGCCGGCTTTCGGCATAAGCGATGTCCTGCAGTCGTCGCTTAGCCTGAGGCTGCACTTTCTTGGGCAGCTTGTCGAGCACGTTGACGATTTTATGGTTCCAGCAGCGTTGTTCCGCGGCATCGGGATAGACGTTGCTCAATGCACCCCAGATGCCAAGATTGCCATCTCCTACCACCAGGCGGGGACAGTTCATGCCGCGTTCCCTAAGGTCGCGCAACACACCAGACCAGCTCTCAGTCGATTCCCGGTATCCTGGCTCCACTGCCAGGATCACCTTCCGCCCATCAGTGAGACCACCGACCATCACCAGGAGGACGGCTTTATCCTTCTCAAGGCCCGCTTTGACATAGACACCATCGGCCCACATAAAGAGCACTTCCATCCCATCCAGCGGGCGTTTCTTCCATTCTTCCCGCTCAGCCTGCCAGCCATCCTTGAGGCGGGCAACCGTGCTGGCTGAGACTGGTGCCGCTTCCCCCAGGAGCCCTCTCAGAGCCAGGTCAAAGTCGCCCAGGGCTAGACCGTGAAGGTAGAGCTGGGGGATGAGCTTGTTTACCTCGGGGCTCCGCCGGGCAAACATGGGCAGTACCCGGCTCTCAAACCGTTGCTCCAGACCCCGCACCCTGGGGCGGTGTACGGTGATCGTCCCGCAGCCCAAAGTCACCCGCCGCGCCTTGCCGTGGCCATTCCGATAAACCGGCAGGCTGTCTACGGCTTGTCGCCGTTCGGACTTCTCACGCCCAAGTAGTTCCGTGACCTCCTCCTCCAAAAGAGACTGGATGAATCCCTGCACTTTCCTCCGTACCCATTCTTCCAAGTTGTCCCAGACAACAATTGACGGCTGGTCTCCATTTGTGGTTTGCTTTCCCATGGCGGTGGTGAGTACCTCCTTCTCCTTTTCTCAACAGAAAGAGTACTCGCTGCCGCTAACTATTTCCACACCTTTTGATGCTACCTCCGGTTGGGATTGCATTATTCTCGGTTGTCATCGCGAGACGCTGTGCGCGCGAATCACATAAGATTGCTAGTGAATCGGTCAAGATGTCACGGTATTCATACTTGGCAAATAAATGGTACGAAC
>JALHUO010000026.1 GCA_022866545.1 Dehalococcoidia bacterium
CCACCATGGTCTATCAAGGCTATGGGCGGGGGCTTGATTTTACTGCCATAAAGATGGTCAACAATATGGCAACAAGGTATCTCGATCCCGACCTCATAATCCTCCTGGATATTTCACCTAAGCAGGGATTAGCACGAAAGCAAAGCTTGAAAGACCGCTTTGAGCTGGAGGGTTTATCGTTCCATCGGCGGGTGAGCGACGGATACCTCAAGATGGCTGCCGCTGAGCCTGACCGCTGGTTGGTGATAGATGCCTCCCTGCCTAAGGACCGGGTTACTGAGATTATCTGGGACAGGGTGAGCCGCTTATTGCCTTCCTCCTCAGGCTGAGCATTTTTGTCATTCTGACCCTGAGCGAAGTAAAGGGGAAGAATCTAAGAGATGTTTAGCAACATCCATTGTCATTCTGAGCCCTTCGCCTCCTGTCATTCTGAGCGGAGCGAAGAATCTCGTGCCGCTCAGGGCAGGCGCCGCGAAGAATCTCAGAGATTCTTCGTCGTCTCGATTTCATCGAGACTCCTCAGAATGACATCACTAAATACTCTTGAGAATTCAAGGCATCGATTTTGGCATGACTAGAGGCAAGGTCGCTGTGGCGTTGAGCGGAGGGGTGGATTCTTCCGCCGCTGCCTTGTTGCTCAAACAAGCCGCCTATGAAGTAATAGGCGTACATATGCGCCTCCGGGACTCACCCGATTTCGACTCCCAGGCACACCGGGCGGAGAGTATCTGCCGTATCTTAGCCATTCCCTACCATCAGCTTGACCTGCAAAAGGAATTCGAGTCCCGTGTAGTTGACTACTTCTGCCAGGAATACCAGCGAGGGCGGACTCCCAACCCCTGTGTGGCCTGCAACGAACACATAAAGTTCGGCCTCCTGCTCGATAAAGCACTCACCCTGGGCGCTGATTATCTGGCTACTGGCCATTACGCCAGGGTAGAGCATTTCCGTGACGGCCATCGCTTGCTCAAAGCCGCAGACACCAGTAGAGACCAAGCCTATTTTCTTTACACCCTAACCCAGGAAAAGCTCGGGCGCGTCCTGTTTCCTCTAGGTGGCTATAGCCGAGACGAGGTTAAGCAGATGGCAAGGCAGGCGGGATTGCCTACAGCGACCAAATCCAGCCAGGATATTTGCTTTGTTTCTAAGAAGAACTACGGCGCCTTTCTCAGCCAGAGATTCTCCGCTACGCCCGGCGAAGTTGTAGATACCGGGGGAAAGAGATTAGGCCAGCATCGGGGGATACCCTTCTATACCATCGGGCAGAGGCACGGCCTGGGACTGGCCTCCGGCCAGCCACTGTATGCAATCAGGATAGAGCCTGAAGGCAATAGAATCGTGCTCGGCCCTGAGAAGGAGCTCTACAGTCAGGTGTTTATCGCCCGAAAACTGAGCTGGATAGCAGGTAAGGCGCCGCAAGAGCCCATCACTGTCAAGGCTAAGATACGCTACAAATCGAAAGAGGCAGACGCTACTCTATCGTTCACGAATGACTCCGTGGAAGTCCGTTTTGCCCGGCCACAAAAGGCGATAACGCCGGGGCAGGCTGTTGTGTTCTATAATGTTGATGAGGTATTGGGGGGCGGGATCATAGACCAAATGCAGAGACAAAATTGAAAAATGCAAAATGACAGAGCAAAAGTCAGAATCCTCCGTTTTGAGTAACAATCCCACTGCTCAAGTTCCGCACACCATTGTAGTGCGACCTTTTAAGGTCGTGCGGTCTTGTCCTGGCACGAGGCTGAAGCCTCGCACTACGTTGTTGCGTTTTGAGTTGTCATTTTGATTTTTGATCTTGGGAGCCATATGCCGCACCTACCAAACTTTGATCACGAAAACGAGCTCAAATCGCAGGGCTATGAGCTTATCGCAGGCATAGATGAGGTCGGGCGGGGGGCTCTGGCCGGCCCGGTAGTCGCCAGTGCCGTTATCCTGCCCCATCCCAACAATCTGCCCTGGCTGGGATTGGTCCGGGACAGCAAGGAATTGGACTCGAAGAAACGGGAATCCCTCTTTGATCTGATTAGCAAGGAGGCCGTAGCTGTGGGCATCGGCGTCGTTCCTTCTCAGGTGATTGACTCCATCAATATCCTCAAGGCCACCAAGCTGGCTATGATGCAGGCGGTGGAGAAATTGCCCAAACAACCGCACTTCCTCATCATTGATAGAGTAACTTTGTCTCAATGTCCCATCCCTCAAAGGGGAATAACCAGAGGTGACAAATTGTGCCTCTCCATCGCTTGTGCCTCTATCATAGCCAAGGTCGCCAGAGACCGTATGATGGAGGAATTTGACCAGACTTACCCCGGCTACGGATTTGCCCGGCACAAAGGGTACGGGACAGGAGAGCACTTGTCCTCTCTGCGCAAGCTTGGGCCTTCGCCAATTCACCGTCTATACTTTGCCCCTGTCAGGAACATAATCACAAGCCAAAGCATCCTGTCTCTGAAGGGAAGAGGTGCAGTACAGCCCGAATTTCCTCTCCCTTGAGGGGAGAGGATTAAGGTGAGGGTGATGAGCCGACTCACCAAATAGAACCCAGTTAACCGTCAACGGCTTGGTCTGGCCACTGAGCAAGGCCAAGAAATAAGGTTCGCCACAGGCAGCGATCTGGCCCAACTCTATATTGATATAGCGTCTCTGAAATATGACGTATTGACTTCTCCTAGAAAAGTGGTATCATCTACTAAATGATTTCGTGAGCGTTACACCTGTGAGGTGAGATGCCTGCAAAGGTGCTTGGCCGAGCGGCGTAATGGCGATGAGCGAAGTAGGATTTCGGAAAACTAGAGTTTTGCTCTGTGACGAGGAGAGTTGCTTGGTCGTCGTTCGTATCGGAAATCCCAGTTTCATCACATCCAACAAAGGTTTATTTGTCCGAAGTGCTGGAGAGGAGGGAAGATGTAACATAAGTGAATTGCAGTCGTTTCTTAATCACTAGAGTATCAGACATGGAGGTGAACACATGAGGACCAGAGTCATCCCTATTTATTCAGTTTTAGTTGTCGTAATTACTTTACTTGCGGCTTTTGTCCCGAGCTGTGGAGGAGGCGAAGGCGAAGGTGAAGAAATGGCCACATTCATAGCTGACTTTATGACACCTGAAGGAGAACCATACCCGTTTGACAGAGTCATAGTGTCCAATGGAACATGGAGAAAAGAATTCAATAATGTGACAGCTATCGACACAGAAGTGCCACTGAATGCAACGTATCACTTTTCTTATGGGTGGAATACAGAGGAAGGAGTGTATCACAAGGACCTGCGAACCATTCTGGATTTCGAACCTGGTGAGACGGCGGAGTTCGAGGTTTTTGCCCGCGATCCAGATTCTATCAACGAGGTTACACAATATGTCGTTGGTTATCGAGAGAAGGGCACCAATGAAACAATAGACAATCACTGGGACAATATGACTATGACTTTAACCGTAAGTATTTCAGCTGAACCCGGTAAGACATTTGGGATGTACGGAATCACTAATAAACAGCACGCATGGCCTTGTGCTCCCAACGCATCGACCACAGCAGTGACTCCATTTGCTCCGACTTGGTGGAAGGCTGTGCTAGAATTCATCGGTATAGGAATCCGCATTGACACCTGCAAGTGTGATTCGTATTATGAAAACGGGAATGCTAAAGATGACTGCAGCCACACGGAGGTGGAGATTGGGGGAAACGGATCTGGATCTATCGCAGTGAAGTTCAATACTACTGATGTATCAGAAAGAAGCGGCCTTGGCGTATACGGGGCTTTTTACAGGGATGCTTGGATCACCGATGTTGATATAAGCTTGTCTAGTATAGGGGGTGGAAACACGACTGAGCCACAGTATTATTATCCGCAATACGCGGTGTTGCCAGGTGATTATCTACTGCGAGTTTCCAGTCCACCAGAATATGCGGATTTCGATTTGCCGGTACTGCTCCCGCCGTGTAGGATAGAAATCGCCAAGATATACCTACCCAAGGTAGACGAGCTGGAGGCTTTTAGTTTCTCAGTTTTGGCCGAGGAGCCCGGTGCCAAATCCTCGTATTCCAATCTAATCCATAACGCTACAGCAGAGACGATAACAGTGGACGTTGATACCCGCTTCGCCGATGACTATTGGGGGTGTTTCGTCTTGCCTAGCATCGTTACAGTAGCTGGCGTAGACTCATGGGGAGTCGGCGGTTGGCACAATCTAACCGAGTCCTATGACTACACTATTAACCCCGCTGCAAACTACACCTTGGCTTGTATTAGAATTGAGCCTGAATACGAACGGATTAGAGTCAGGTACTAGATAAAGACGGCTGACGCTACAGCTGCACTTCATCCCCGTCGCAGCTTATCGGACTCTCACTCTTATGAGAGGGAGGGGGCCAATTCGTTGACTTCCTCCCTCTTGCGAGCCTCACTGCTTCTCGTGTGTTCTTTGCCCTTTTGCCTGTCTGTGTAGTGTTTCTTGTGGTGATAGATCTGCAATACTTGACTAACTCGACTATTTGACTACGATTTTGCCACTCCTTTCACCGCGTCTAGATATTCTCAATAAGCTATCCTCAAACTTCACTGAGCTAGCAAGTGGTATGATTAGGATAACTTCGAAATGGACGTGAGTTGTAGCAGGGGAGGAATATACTCATGTCAGGAACATAATCACAAGCCAAAGCTCTGGCTCTTCGGCTTCCTGTCATTCTGAGGGAGCAGAGCGACCGAAGAATCTGATTCCGGGTAAACCTCGTGGAGGACCAGAGGATCAGCCGATACACTAAATGAAACTTGGTTAGTAATTAGTCGCTTGGTCTGGCTGCTCGCCAAGGTGAAAACTAAAGTGTCCACAGCGGACAGAATCTCCTGCAGGGAACTCATCCACTCGCAAATGTCTTCCTTTAGCGATTAGCTGATTGTATAATTGAACCAAAAGGAGAAGCATGTCATACATTCGACCGAAAGGAGGCTACTCATGCCATACAAGGCGACGATCGTGGATTTGCCCGACCTAAGGCTGATGGTCACCCGCGCTGATGAGTTTCCCAGTGGAGTCCAAGCAGCCTGGGACAGACTCGAGTCGAGACTCTCCTCGCTCAAGGGCCGCAAGTTTTACGGTGCATCGCACTATGAAGGCTCACAAATGGCGTATTTCGCTGGAGTTGAGCCTGCAAGTGACGAGGAAGTCACAGCGCTCGGACTCCCGACTATGATGATCAAGGGCGGCAAATATGCTAGAGCCAAGCTATTGGACTGGCCAAACCATAAGGATAAGATTGGGCAGATATTCGGCGAACTTATGCGAGAGTTCCCGATGGATCCGAATGGGTGGGCGCTCGAATATTATCGCAGTCAATCCGAGGTACATCTGCTCATCCCCCTGGCAGGGCCCAAGGCTTGAACATGTCAGGCATCAGCACCTCGAAAGTTACTGCACAAAAGCTGAAGCTATCCTCAAGCTCGCTGAGCCGGCAAGTAGTATAATTGGGGTAAGGAGGTAGCATGGACAGGAAAGAGCTGGAAGAATACAGAAACCTGGTCCTAAGATACCTCGAAGAACACGACAGGTATAAGGAATTGCTCCTTCAATTTTCGTCAGTCGGTCAGCTCGAAATCGGTAAACCGATTCCATCCCCGAAGCGTATCTTTGACGCCGCTGCCTATAAGGAGCTCACGGACATGGAACAGAAGCTTAACAAGCTCCGCAAAGAGATGGTTCAAGCGGAAAAGCGATATTACGAAGCCTCCCACAGGCCATAACTAGCGCGATTGTCTCTGAAGGACCGGGTGATGAACCGTCAAGAAGTCGGTAAGCTGGGAGAGAAAGCAGCCCAGAAATTCCTCAAAAAGCGGGGCTACCGCATCCGCGAGACGGGCTTTCGTTGCCGTCACGGCGAGATTGATATCATCGCCCAGAAAAAGGACTGTCTGGTCTTTGTCGAGGTCCGCACCAAGAGCAATCTGGACTTCGGCACTCCCGAGGAGTCAATAACGCGGGCCAAAAAAGAGAAACTCATCGCCTCAGCCCTGACCTATACCACTACACACCAGGACCTCCCCCCTTTGTGGCGCATAGACGTCGTGGCCATAGAACTCGATGAAAAAGGCAAGCCAAAGCGCATCGAACTTATCGAAAACGCCATCGAACAGAGCGCCCGGTTCAATTGCTAGCTCTTATTGACCTGATTTTTGTAGTCGCCTCATCTATCAGGCACAGTCTTTCTTCATAACTCCCCTCGCCCCTCTTATCTTAAGAGGGGAATCCTTGGGGTAGGGATTATTTCCTTCTCCCTCCCCCTTAGAATAAGGGGGATAAAGGGGGTTATTTCAAGATGCGCAATCTGCGGATGAACTCACATGCTGCGGGCACATTCAATTTCGCGTCATGAAGGAATCCCTTCCTTCACGGCTTTGCGGCAGGATTGCTTCGGCTGACTAAAGTCAGCCTCGCAATGACACAAGGGGCGCTTCTATTTAGCTGCCCGGGATGCGGCATCTTTGAGCTGTCCGGGGAACGTCGGCCCGTGCCTTACGTCCACCGGTATGGGGTAGCGAATACCGGTCTGGTGGGTGGCTTCGAGTCCCCTTATGACCGAATCAAGCCAGTTCGCCGGTATAGTGAAGACCATTTCCTCATCCTGCACCATCGCCCAGACCCTATCGCCATTTCCCGGCAGCACTACCTTCGGCTTTCCGGTCTTGAAGGTCTGCAGGACTCCTTCAGTGCATGTCCCGCCCCGGCCGCTGAATATGGACTGTACGGCTACACCCGTTTCCTGGGTGGCGCCATGCACCAGCCGCATCAGTTGAGCGGGATTGCAGAATACCATGACCAGGTCCGGCTCGATTTTGGTCCTCTCCAGTGGAGAGAAGACCACGCCGGCATACTTGCCCTTGCTCAGCTTGACTTGCTCTACAGCCTCCATTGTGGTCTTGGCTGCATTCTCGTTAGCTAAGTATTTCATTACTATCATGAAATCGGCCAGGGCTTTCTTGGCCCCGGCTTCAGGCTCGCTCCATCCATAGGTATAGGCGGCAATCAGACAGGCGTTATCGTCGGCCGTCATTCCCACCGTCCAGCCGTACTTGCGGGCCATCGTCATACCGACGCAGACATTTGTCTTGAATCCCAGGTCCCTGAAAGGACGGCGCGTCTTTTCCGGGAACTCGTCAACACTTTTAACCAGCTTGACGGCCAAGGGAAAAGTCAGGGGCCTTACGAGTCTATTCAGTGCTTCAGCTTTTGCGGCCCAATCTGCCATGATGACACCTCCAAATTTCCGTAGTGCGACCCTTCCCCGACATTGTCGGGATGCAGCACGAGGCCAAAGCCTCGCACTACATTTCTGGCTATTAGCCTCATCTTCTGCAGGCGGCTGATTTGTCAGGCATAGTCTCTCTTTCCATAACTCCCCTGGCCCCTCTTATCTTAAGAGGGCAGCCTGTAGACGAACTCGCCTGTTACGAGCGAGCTCAATAGGTCAGGCAACTGCATTTAGTTTGCGGTGTACTATGTTACTTTCAAGTAAGGCTCTAACACTTCGGGAATCAAGACTGTGCCGTCAGCCTGCTGATAGTTCTCCAGCACAGCGATCAGGACCCGCGGCAGAGCCAATCCCGAGCCATTGAGCGTGTGGACAAACTGTGATTTGGCGCCGGCCTCAGGGCGATAGCGGATATTGGCCCGCCTGGCCTGAAAGTCACTGCAATTGCTGCAGGAACTGACCTCGAGCCATTCGGCACAGCCCGGAGCCCACATTTCAATATCATATGTCTTGCAAGAGACAAAGCCCAGGTCTCCAGTACATAACTGCACCACGCGATAAGGTATGGCCAGCCTCCGGCATATGTCCTCAGCATCAGCTACAAGTTTCTCCAGCTCTCCGTCAGAATTCTCAGGGACGGCGACCTTGTAGAGCTCTACCTTGTCAAACTGGTGCCCCCGCTTGATGCCCCTGGTGTCTGTGCCGGCAGCCATCTTTTCCCGACGGAAGCAAGGAGTGTAGGCAACATAACGAAGGGGCAAGCTATCGGCACTCAGTATTTCATCACGGTGCAGGTTAGTTAACGGCACCTCCGCCGTGGGTATAAACCAGAAGTCGTCTTGTTCATCGTGGTACAAGTTATCGCCGAACTTGGGCAAATTCCCCGAGCCGACCATGCACTCTCTCTTCACCATAAATGGAGGATAGATTTCTTTATAGCCGTGCTCGCCGACATGAACATCGAGCATGAATGAGATAAGCGCCCGCTGAAGACGTGCCCCCAGCCCCTTGAGGACATAAAACCTGGTCCCTGAGAGCTTCACACCCCGCTGGAAATCTATCATGCCCAGCTTTTCCCCTAGCTCCCAGTGAGGTAAGGGCTTAAAGGGAAACTCCTTTGGTTTGCCCCAGGTTCGCACCACTACATTGTCAGCCGCGCCTCTCCCCACGGCCACGCTGGGGTGGGGGATGTTGGGCAACTCCAGCAACAAGGAATCAAGTTCAGTCTTCGCTTCTTTGGTCTGCTGCTGCAAGGAAGTTATCTGATCTCCCAACTGCCGCATCTGGGCGATAAGCTCGGGTGGTTTCTCCCTGCTCTTGCTCAGCTGCTTGCTGGCTTCGTTATGTTTGGCACGGAGTTCCTCGGTTTGACGAAGCAAGCCGCGATAGCGGCTGTCAATTTCAATGATTCTATCAAGAGCCTTGATAGAATCAGGGCTATAGCCTCTTTTCTCCAGAGCCTGGCGAACAAGCTGAGGGTTGTCACGAATAAGCTTTATGTCAAGCATCCGTCTCTTTTCCTGGCTCAGGCTTCGGGCTTCGTCTTCAGTTGGGGGAAAAGTATCACTTCCCGAATAGACTGCTGCCCGGTAAGCAGCATCACTAAGCGGTCAATGCCTATTCCCAAGCCACCGGTAGGCGGCATCCCGTACTCCAACGCCTGAAGAAAATCCTCGTCAGCGATTTCCGCTTCCTCATCGGCAGCCCGTTCTTTTAGCTGCTGCCGGAACCTTTCCCTTTGCTCCAGGGGGTCATTGAGCTCGGTGAAGGCATTGGCAACCTCCATGCCATCCACAAAGCCCTCAAACCTCTCCACCAACTGGTCATCACCTCTCTTCCTCTTGGCCAAGGGCGACATTTCCACCGGGTAATCCAGAAGAAAAGTCGGCTGAAAGATCTTTGGCTCGACAGAAGTGGAAAGCAAGTCTTCTATCAGCCTGCCCCTCCCTTTAGTCGGGTCAACATCTATACTCAGCTCCGCCATTCGTGCCCTCAGCGAAGCGGCGTCGGGATAAGCTTCAAAATCAATGCCACATGAATTCTTTATTGCCTCACGAAGGTAAAGCCTTTGCCAGGGGAGACCAAAATCGATGGTCTGGCCGTTACGCGTAATCCTGGTATCGCCGAGAACCTCCTTCGCTGCGTGAGAGAACATCTCCTCAACCAACCTCATGATGTCATTGTAGTCAGCATAAGCCTGATAGCATTCGAGCAAGGTGAAATCCGGGTTATGCATGGTAGAAATGCCCTCGTTGCGAAAAGTGCGCCCAATCTCATACACCCTATCAAAGCCACCGACTACCAGCCTCTTGAGGTATAGCTCCAGCGCAATTCGCAAGTAGAGGTCTTGATCAAGGGCATGGTGATGGGTGACAAAGGGGCGCGCCGGCGCTCCGCCGGCATGAGGTTGAAGCACAGGCGTCTCTACCTCCATGAAGCCCCGGCTATCAAGAAAGCTCCTCAGGGCAGTGATAATCTTGGTGCGCAGAACAAAAGTGTTTCTGCTCTCTTCGTTGGAAATCAGGTCGAGATATCTCTGCCGATAGCGTTTCTCTATGTCAGCTAGCCCGTGCCATTTCTCGGGCAGAGGGCGAAGGGATTTGCAGAGCATGGTGAATTCGGATACCTCCAGAGTGAGCTCTCCGGTCTTTGTCCGGAAGAGCTTCCCACTTGCCCCGATAATGTCGCCAATGTCA
>JALHUO010000027.1 GCA_022866545.1 Dehalococcoidia bacterium
CACGTTACCATATTCGAAGCACTCCCTGTAGCCGGTGGCATGTTGGCTGTCGGCATCCCCGAGTATCGGCTGCCTAAGAATATCCTTGAAAAAGAAGTCGATATGATTCGGAAGCTCGGCGTGGAAATAAGATTGAACACACGGGTAGACGATATAGAAACTCTGTTGAAAGACGACAAATATCAGGCTGTGTTCATCGCTACGGGCGCCCACAAGGGAGACAAAATGAAGATTCCGGGCGAAGAGTTGGCGGGAGTCTTCGATGCCATCAACCTCCTAAGAGAGCTAAATCTGGGAAAGAAAGTCAACGTGGGACAGAAAGTAGCTGTCATCGGCGGCGGCAACTCTGCCATCGATGCAGCCCGGGTAGCCTTGAGAGAGGGTGCCAAAGAGGTCCACATTCTCTACCGACGAGAGAGGAAAGATATGCCGGCGCTGCCGGATGAGATCATGGCGGCTGACGAGGAAGGTATTCAAATCCATTGTCTAACAGCCCCTACCAAGATTCTTGGTAACAGCAGTGCGGTCACCGGGCTCGAATGTATCCGTATGGAACTCAAAGAGTTCGATGCCAGCGGAAGAAGGACGCCTAATCCCATCAATGGGTCTGAATATACGATGAGTTTCGATATGGTCATCGAAGCTACAGGTCAAAGACCAGATACTTCCTTTTTGAGTGGAGATGGTATTGGACCAGGAAAGGGCGGCACCATAGCCGCTGACCCCAGGACGCTCGCCACCAATCGCAAAGGGGTTTTTGCCGGAGGAGATGCAGTGACGGGTCCAGCAACCGTCATCGAAGCCATTGCCGGCGGACAGAGGGCTGCTTCATCTATAAAAAGATATCTCCGCGGTGAACCGCTGTCACCACTGGTAGAACGCAACGGCTACAAGCCAATTGACATACCTTCAATCCCACCTACCGAGGAAGAACTTAAGGAAAGAGCCAGGGTGCCAATTAAAGAGGTAGGCAGTTCACAAAGAAAAGGGGCGTTCAATGAGGTAGTACTGCCCTACAATCCGGACGAAGCCAAAAAAGAAGGTAGCCGATGTCTCAGATGTGACCTCGAGGTAGGAGAATAAACATGAAAGAGATTACATTAACAATCGACGGTAAGCAGGTCAAGGGAAAAGAGGGCGCCACCGTCCTCGAGATATGCCAGGCCAACAATATCGATGTGCCTACACTGTGCCATTTAAAGGGGCTCACGGACGTTGGCGCTTGCCGCATGTGCATAGTCGAAATAGAGAGAGAAAGGCGCCCTGTACCTGCATGCACCTATCCGGCACGAGACGGGTTGGTGGTACAGACACACAATGAGAAACTGGAGAAATATCGCCGGCTGATTTTGGAATTAATGTTTACCGAACGCAACCATCTGTGCGCTCAATGCGTGGCTAGCGGCGATTGTGAACTGCAAAGCCTTGCCTACAAGTACCAGATGGACAATGTTCGCTATCCATATTCCTGGCCTGCCCTGCCCGTAGACTCAGTAAACGATTACCTGGTTATCGACCATAATCGCTGTATTCTGTGTGGCAGATGCATCAGGACCTGCGATGAAATTGTGGGCGTTCACACACTGGACTTCGGCTATCGCGGTTGGAAAGATATGGTAGTTGCCGACCTTAATCAACCTTTGGGAGCATCATCCTGCATCTCCTGCGGAGAATGTTTCCAGGTCTGCCCCACAGGTGCCATATTCTCAAAGAACAGCGCCTATAAGGGCAAACGTCCCGATTGCCAGGAGATAACCACTGTCTGCCCCATATGCGGCATCGGCTGCGCCATCAAGGCATTCGTCAAGAACAACAGGCTGATCCGGATAGACAGTCCTGATCCTTCCAGGCACGATGGTCTGCTCTGCTACATGGGGCGCTTTGGCCCCTTGAGTCAGGAGCACCCAAGA